>NZ_JBMDKS010000035.1:0-41300 GCF_057809835.1 Mesorhizobium sp. FG116 | reverse complement strand
TTGGCCAGCCGTCTGGCCATTCCTCGGGGTCCCCGCCAGCGACGAGCGTAGCGAGGGAGCTTAAAGGCGGGGCAAAGAACCTCAGACGGCTTTAGCCGGGCGTGGCGATGGATAGGTATGCCCCACCGCTTGGCCGAGGTCTCAGCCCCCGTCGCTGGCAAGCAGGTCGCGCACCATCGGGATGACCTTGGTGCCGTAGAGTTCGATGCTCTTCAGCATTTTCGCATGCTCCATCGGGCCGGACGAATATTTCATGTCGAAGCGTGCAACGCCGAGCGCCTTTGCGGTCTTGGCGATTTTCTTCGCCACCGTTTCGGGCGAACCGACATAGAGAGAGCCCAGATCGGCTTCCGAGTTGAAGCTGGCAATCGTCGTTGGTCCCCAGCCGCGCTCGCCGCCGATGCGGTCGTGCATCTTCTTGTAGCTCGGCCACAATTCCTCGCGCGCCTGCTCGTCGGTTTCGGCGATATGCCCCGGCGAATGCACGCCGAGCGGCAATTGCTGCCCGCCAAGCTGGTTGAGCGCGTCGTGATAGAGATCGACATAGGGCCGGAAGCGCTTGGGGTCGCCGCCAATGATGGCAAGCATCATGGGCAAGTTGTAGCGCGCCGCGCGAACCACCGATTCCGGGCTGCCGCCGACCCCGATCCAGGTCTTCAGCGTGCCGTTCTCAAGCGGCGGATAGATGCGCTGGTCCTTGAGCGGCGCCCGCGTCGAGCCTTGCCATGTCACCGGCTCCTGCTTCAGCACGGCGGCGAACAGGTCGAGCTTTTCGGTGAAAAGCGTCTCGTAGTCGCTGAGCTTGAACCCGAACAGCGGAAACGATTCCGTGAACGATCCACGCCCGAGGATGACCTCGGCGCGTCCGTTGGAGATCGCGTCCACCGTCGAAAAGCGCTGGAAAACGCGGATCGGATCATCGGAACTCAACACAGTCACGGCCGAGCCAAGCCGGATACGCTTCGTGCGCGAAGCTATGCCGGCCAATACGACCTCGGGAGCCGAGACGGCGAAATCGTCGCGGTGGTGCTCGCCCACGCCGATGAAGTCGACGTTGAGTTCGTCGGCCAGAACCGCTTGGTCGACGAGATTGCGGATAACCTGCGCCTGCGGCAGCAATTATCCGTCAGCACCGAATGTGACGTCGCCGAATGTATCAAGTCCGAGTTCGATGGTACCCGACATGGTGTCTCTCCTGGCCGGGCATCGCCGGCATGATTGCGGCGCACACTCTCCTTGCCGTCGGCGCCTTGAACAACGCCGACGCAAACAGGTGAGAGGTTGCGGCTGACTTGGCTCGATACATAGAGGCCGGCAAGGCCTCTTTCAAACCGGCCGCATTGGCAACGGACCGTTCACGCCAGATTGACGAGCGCGCCCGGCAACAGCGTTCAGAGATTGAATTCCGACATGGAAAGCCGCATCTACAAGGCCTGAAACGCAGGCAGCAGCTTTTGACGCATAGCCATCCCCATCAGCCGTCCCCAAGCGGTGCAACGGCAGGGCGCAATTGGGCCGGACCCTGGCGCAAGACGCCGGGCCGCGTGCTTGGCACCTCGATCATTCGACTCTACCAACTCACCTTGTCGGGTTTCGTCGGCAACACCTGCCGGCATTTGCCGACCTGCTCGGAATATGCCCACGAAGCGGTTGCCCGGCATGGACTGTGGGCCGGTGGCTGGATGGGTCTTTTCCGGGTCATGCGCTGCGGCCCCGGCGGTACCCGCGGCATCGACCGCGTGCCCGAAATGCTGGAGCAGCGTTATCGCTGGTTCACGCCTTGGCGCTACTGGGCCATAGGAAAAAGGCGCGGCGAGGCTGAAAACTAGGCGTTTGCCGGCTTTACGGCCTTCATTTCGCTGACTAAAACACCGCCCGTTGCCGGACGCATCCGGCTAGTAACCACCCGCGCTCGTTTGCGGGACTGGATAGGAGAAGAAAAATGTCGAATTCCGTTTCCCTCACATTTCCCGATGGCTCCGTGCGCGACTATGACGCCGCTACGACCGGCGCTGCGCTTGCCGAATCCATTTCAAAGTCGCTGGCCAAGAAGGCGGTTGCCTACGCTGTTGACGGCACCGTGCGCGATCTTTCCGATCCGCTCGGCGCGTCCGGCAAGGTCGAGATCGTCACTCGTGACGACCCGCGCGCGCTGGAACTGATCCGCCACGATGCCGCGCACGTGCTGGCGGAAGCGGTGCAGGAATTGTGGCCGGGAACGCAGGTGACCATCGGCCCGGTGATCGACAACGGCTTTTATTACGACTTCGCCCGCAACGAGCCGTTCACGCCCGAAGACTTCCCGGTGATCGAGAAGAAGATGCGCGAGATCATCCAGCGCAACAAGCCGTTCACCAAGCAGGTCTGGTCGCGCGACAAGGCCAAGCAGGTCTTTCGCGACAAGGGTGAGGCCTACAAGGTCGAGCTTGTCGAGGCGATCCCGGCAGATCAGGACCTCAAGATCTACAATCAGGGCGACTGGTTCGACCTCTGCCGCGGCCCGCATATGGCCTCGACCGGCCAGATCGGCAACGCCTTCAAGCTGATGAAGGTTGCCGGCGCCTACTGGCGCGGTAACTCGAATAACCCGATGCTGACGCGCATCTACGGCACCGCCTGGGCGACGCAGGAAGAGCTCGACCAGTATCTGCACATGCTGGAAGAGGCGGAAAAGCGCGACCATCGCCGCCTCGGCCGCGAGATGGACCTGTTCCACTTCCAGGAGGAAGGGCCGGGCGTCGTCTTCTGGCACGCCAAGGGCTGGAAGATGTTTCAGAACCTCATCTCCTACATGCGCCGCCGTCTCGGCGACGACTACCAGGAGGTCAACGCCCCGCAGGTGCTCGACAAGTCGCTGTGGGAAACGTCGGGCCACTGGGGCTGGTATCAGGAGAACATGTTCGCGGTTAAGTCCGCCCATGCCTTCACCCATCCCGAGGACCCGGAAGCCGACCAGCGCATCTTCGCCTTGAAGCCGATGAACTGCCCCGGCCACGTCCAGATCTTCAAGCATGGCTTGAAGTCCTACCGCGATCTACCGATCCGCCTTGCCGAATTCGGCAATGTGCATCGCTATGAAGCATCCGGAGCGCTGCATGGTCTGATGCGGGTCCGCGCGTTCACGCAGGACGATGCGCACATCTTCTGCACCGAGGACCAACTCGAAGCTGAGATCATGAAGATCAACGATCTGATGATGTCGGTCTACAAGGACTTCGGCTTCGAGGAAGTGGTGGTCAAGCTCGCCACCCGTCCTCAGAAGCGCGTCGGCACCGACGCGGCATGGGACCATGCCGAGGATATTCTTCGCCGCGCTCTTGCCCGCATGGCGCGTGAGGACAACCGCATCAAGACCGGCATCAACGAAGGCGAGGGCACTTTCTACGGTCCCAAGTTCGAGTATACGCTTCGGGACGCCATTGGCCGTGAGTGGCAATGCGGTACGACGCAGGTCGATTTCAACCTGCCGGAACGCTTCGGGGCCTTCTACATCGGCTCGGATTCGGAAAAGAAGCAGCCGGTAATGATCCACCGCGCCATCTGCGGTTCGCTGGAGCGCTTCCTCGGCATCCTGATCGAGAGCCATGCCGGTCAGATGCCGCTCTGGTTCGCACCGGTGCAGGTGGTGGTCGCGACGATCACCTCCGACGCCGACGACTATGCGAACAAGGTGGTTGCGAGGCTGAAAGCGGCCGGCCTGTCGGCGGAAGTCGATCTGCGCAACGAGAAGATCAACTACAAGGTGCGCGAGCACAGCCTTGCCAAGGTGCCGGTGATCTTGGTCTGCGGCAAGCGCGAGGCTGAGGAGGAGACGGTGAACATGCGCCGTCTTGGCTCGCGCGATCAGGTTTCGCTCGGCCTTGGCGAAGCGATCACCGCCTTGCGTGACGAGGCCGTGCCGCCCGATCTGAAACGGCTGCGTGCATCGTAAATTTGGCTAGTCATCGGGAACGGCGATGGAATGTTCCATCGCCGTTCGCCGTTTCCGTAAGCCGGATCAAGCCGCGAGCTTTTCCCGCGTCTCGCCGATCATGAGGGCGGCTTGGGCTGCCTCTCGTCCCTTCTGGACGAAGTGCTCGCGGAAGATGCGGTTATGATGCTCGGTTTCCTGGTAGTGGTGCGGGGTCAACGAAACAGAAAGCACCGGCACGCCGGTGTCGAGACTGACGCGCATCAGTCCTTCCACTACAGCCTTGGCAACGAAATCGTGGCGATAAATACCCCCATCGACGACGAAGGCGGCAGCCGCAACGGCGGCGTACCGGCCTGACAAGGCCAGGTCGCGCGCGACAAGCGGGAGTTCGAAAGCGCCGGGAACGTCGAACACGTCAACTGCGGCGCGGGGGATCAATTGCGTGAATCCGTCAAGCGCGCGGTCAACGATGTCCTTGTGCCAGTTGGCTTTGATGAATGCGTAGCGGGTCGATGTTGAGTGGGCTTGTGTCATGGTGATCTCCTTTCAGCAACAGACACGTCACCCAAGGCGATCACATGCGAGCTTTCCGCCCGCATCATATGCGGCGGCGCTTGCATGTCCTCTTTCATCCGGACTGTAACCGTCGGCTCAGGCATCTCACCTGATCTGCTGACCCTTCCCGCTGGAAGGCGCTCGCGGGCTCATGGGGTCAACCCCACATACCGCCGGTGGGGAGTTTCACCCCGCCCTGAGAACAAGGCTTAACTGTCATGCCTGCAAGGCGGAAGCAAGTGTCGCCGGGAATGGGAGGTTGGACCAGAGGGCCTAGTCTGCGCCTTCAGGATCGATCGCAGAGGCTTCGGAAGCGACGACTTCGATTTCGTGATTCTGTCCGGACTCGACTTTGAAATCCATCTGGTAGATGCGGTCGCGGTTCTTGGCGATGGCCGTGTAGTCGCCCTCCGCCAGAACCATCGGTGCAAAAGCGCCAACGCTTTCCTTGATCGATTCGCCGGCCTCGTTCAGAACCGACCACGATGTATCGGCGATCGCCTCACCGCCGGCCTCGCGCACCAGCTTCAGCGTCACTTCGGCAGCGTGATGCTCGACCGTTGCTTCCGTCAGCTTGCCGGCCTCGACCCGGATGTCTGAACGGATGATCGCGTTCACAGCTCCGTAGGTCGATACAACGTGATAGGTGCCGGCATTAAGCCGAACCACCGTTTTCGGCTGGACGTCGGGAATTATCAGCGCCCGTTCGCCATTCGCCGCGGCTTGCGCTTCATAGATGGAAAAGCGCAGCTTCTTTGGCGGAATACGGCCGCCGCCGGAGAAGACAGCGTCGAGCTCCAGACCGCCGGCGTCCAGCACGAGACTTTCGCGGTGCGGCTCTTTCTCAACCGTGATGCGTTTGGTTGCGCCGGCGCGTCCATAGGAAGCGTGCACAAGGTAACTGCCGGGTTCGAGCTGGAATATCGCAGTTCCACCATGTGCAGATGCGACCAGAGGCAATTTGCCGTTGGAGTCGGCTTCGGGCTTGAACACGCGCCACACCATGCCGCGCGTAATTTCCGCGCCTTTGTCGGTCAGTTGGGCGCTCAGCGTAATCTGGCCACCCGCTCCAAGTGCGAGAGGCGTGTCGGTGGTCGGCGGAGCAAAGCTGGAAACGCCTGGCAACTTGAGGCCTTCAAGCGCATCGGGAGCCTTGTTGTCCAGATCGAAAGACTGTGCGCCGGCCAGAGTGACCGTTGCTGCTAGTAAGGCAGCCAGGAGGACGGTCTTCAAAAGATGGCGAACCGCTGCAAACATGCCTTGCGTTGAAGCCCAAGGCGGTGGCAATTTCAAGGCCTAACAGCATCCGCCCCTCAGGCGAGTGTATTCATCGCGGCCCTGCCGCTCTCAAGCCCAGGCTGCCTCGCTTCCGAGGACTGGCCCCAGCCAATACCAATGGATATTTCAAGGACAACGCGCCCATGATGACGCCAATCTTAGACTTCCTGCTGGCTAGAAGTTCCGTGCAGATTTCCGATCTGCATGAGCCGGCCCCGAGCGACGTGGAAATCGCGAAGATCATGGCGGCAGCTTCGCGCGTTCCGGACCATGGCCGCTTGGCGCCATGGCGCTTCATCGTCTATCGGGGCGGTGCGCGCGAGGAAGTTGGCAAGAAGCTGGCTGAGCTTGCAGAGCAGCGGGAAGGACCGTTGCCCGAGGGTCGCCGAAATCAGGAGCTGGCGCGTTTTTCGCGTGCGCCTCTGGTCATTGGCGTTGTCTCATCCCCGAAGGAAAATCCAAAAATACCGCAGTGGGAGATGTTCCTGTCAGGCGGCATGGCCGCGATGAACCTCATGATCGCGGCCAATGCCCTAGGTTACGGCACTAACATGATCACCAACTGGTATTCCGACGTGCCGGAGGGCAGGGCGATCCTGGGGCTTGCGCCGCACGAACGTGTGATCGGGTTCGTACACATCGGCTCTTTCGACGGGACACCACAGGAACGGCCTCGGCCCGACCCGGCGACGCTCTACAGCGACTATTCCGGGCCATGGCAGGAATAGCCGGTCTGTCCGGCTAAGCCGTTATCCCAAGCTCCTTGGCGCGAGCGAGAAGTCGCTCGGCCAGTCTTAAGTGCGGGTGGTCATACATCTTGCCGCCCATACCGACGACGCCGGGGTTGCCGGCAGCCTCGAATGCCGCCACGACAGCGGCAGAATGCTGCAATGCCTCTACCGAAGGGGTGAATGCAGCGTTGATCACAGGCACTTGTGCCGGGTGGATTGCCATCTTGCCGGTAAAGCCGTCTCGTTCGGCTTCCCTGCACTCGGTCTCGAACGCGGTCATGTCGCGGAAGTTCGGAAATACCGTGTCGATAGCGGCAACCTCTGCTGCGGAGGCGGCAAGGATTGTCACGGTGCGGGCAAATCTGAAAACGTCTGTATAGCGACCGTTTTCATCGCGAGCCGTGCGGGCGCCAATCGCCGCCGACAAATCCTCTGCGCCCCAGGTCAGCCCCGACAGACGGCTCGTTGCACTTGAGTAGGTCGATGCGGAAAGAACGCCGATTGCCGTTTCAGTGATGATCGGCAGAATCCTGATGGCTCCGTCTGGCAGGTCGTTTTCGGCTTCGTGAACCCTGAGCTTGGCCGACAGTTGCTGCACATCGCGACCGCTGTTTGATTTCGGCAGCATGATGCCCGCCGGGCGGGTGGGAACGAGCGCAGCCAGATCGTCATCGGTCATACCGCTGGAAAGGTCGTTGACGCGGACATAGATCGCTGGCTTGAGCGCTTCACGCCTATCCGAGAGAAAGCTTGACGCTGTCTGCCGCGCCGCTGCCTTGTTCTCGATCGCAACCGAGTCTTCGAGATCGATGATGACGACGTCGGCTTCGGACGCAAAGCCCTTTTCGAGCTTCTTTTCGGAATCGGCTGGAACGAAAAGTAGCGATCTCATCAGGCCGGCTTCTTGCGCATCATTGCTTGCCGCGTGCATTTGGCGACAAGCGCACCGTCCTGATTGTAGGCACGGTGCTCGAACTCAACAATGCCACGGTCGGGCTTGGATTTCGATTCGCGTACGGAGATCACGGTTGTTTCGACGCGGATCGTGTCGCCGTGAAACACCGGGTGCGGGAAGGTCGTATCCGTCATGCCAAGGTTGGCGACGGTGGTACCGACAGTGATGTCGTTTACCGAGATGCCGATCATCAGGCCGAGTGTGAAAAGCGAGTTCACCAGTGGTTTGCCCCACTCGGTTTTGGATGCGAAATCGAAATCGATGTGCAGCGGCTGCGGATTGAGCGTCATCACCGAAAACAGCATGTTGTCGCTCTCGGTCACGGTCTTTCGTAGCGTGTGTTGAAAGACGTGCCCGACCTTGAGTTCTTCCAGATAAAGCCCTGCCATCGCCAGTCTCCTTTGTGTCAGTTGATAGGCGCTGGGCTCCCTGCCTGCAAGTCGACTGCCACGCTCGAATGGTATCCGGCTTCCTAACGAACATGGTGAACGCTTTATTAATTCATTGCCGCCTAATGTTGCCCAACGGCTGGTGCCTTGAGGGGAAACAATGCAAAACGCGGTGGTTTCGCATTTTCTGAAATGGGTTTGGACAGCGCGGGTTTCGGAGCGAGCGGCGGCAGCCGGCGCGCTGGCGAGAGCCTACGTCAACTCCACGCTGCCATTCGAGGATCGTTGCGCCGCCGAGGCAGCCCTGACGCTGCTGCTTGATGACACGTCATCCAAAGTGCGCCACTCCATGGCCGACGCCCTTTCAATGAGCCATCATGCGCCGATACAGATCATCTCCGCGCTCGCTTCCGACGTGCCGGAAGTTGCAAATCTGATCCTTGCCCGGTCGCCGTTGCTGACCGATGCCGACCTGATCGATCGCGTGGCCACTGGTCAGAAGGCAACGCAGGAGATGATCGCGGATCGGCCATCCGTATCAATGCCGGTTGCCGCCGCCATCGCCGAACTGGGAGAAGCGGAAGCCTGCTCACTGCTGCTCGCCAATATCGGAGCGGATATCGCGTCTTTGAGCTTCCGACGCATGGCAGAGCGCTTCGGGCATGTGCCGTCGGTCCGCGAGGCGTTGATAGCCGATGCGAGGTTGCCCGCCGATTGCCGCCACATGCTGCTGGTCAAGATCGGTGAAGCGCTCAGGACCGCGCCGCTTGTGCTGGCGCTTATGGGAGCCGCCAGAGCCGAACGCATCACACGCGACGCCTGCATCAAGGCTTCGCTGACCTTGATTGAGGGCACTAAGGCGGAAGAACATTCCGCGCTGGTCGAGCATCTGCGGTTGCGTGGCGATCTCACCACCAGCTTCCTGATCCGCACGGTCGCCCACGGTAAGATCGATTTCTTCGGCACATCCCTTCTCGTGCTGACAAGGCAGTCGGAGCAGCGGATAAGGGCGCTCCTCGGGTCCGGCACGGACGTCGCTTTGCAAGCGCTGTTCCGCAGCGCCGGCCTTACCGAGGTTACCCACGCGGTGATTTTACGGGCTCTCAAGATCTGGCGCGAGGTAGCAAACGGCAAGCGTGTCGCCGGCGTTCAGGAAGTAAGCTGGCTGATGCTGAAGGAATTGGGTGGACAGCGAGCCGAAGGCGATGTTGCCACGCTGGTTAAGTCCATCCACCTTGAAGCGCTGCGCGAGAATGCTCGCGGCCATGCGTTGGCAATCGCTGCTGCCTAGCGAAGCATCAAGCCTCAGATATCGAGTGCTTCGGTCTCGGCGAATTCCGCCCGTTCCTGGATGAAGCGGAACCGCGCTTCCGGCTTCGTGCCCATCAGCGCATCAACGGCATCCTTGGTGGCTGTCTCTTCGTCCAGCACGTCGACCCGGAGCAAGGTACGCTTTCTCGGGTCCATCGTGGTTTCCTTGAGCTGGGAAGCCATCATCTCGCCGAGGCCCTTGAAGCGGCCGATCTCGACCTTGCCGCGTCCGGTGAACTCAGTGCGCAACAATTCATCCTTGTGGGAGTCGTCACGCGCGTAGGCGATCTTGCCGCCTTGGCGGATCGAATAGAGCGGCGGTACCGCCATGAACAGATGTCCGCCACGGATCAGGTTGGGCATTTCCTGGTAGAAGAAGGTGATCAGCAGCGACGCGATGTGAGCACCATCGACGTCGGCGTCGGTCATGATGACGACGCGGTCGTAGCGCAAATCCTCGTCGCGGTATTTCGAGCGTGTGCCGCAGCCAAGCGCCTGGATCAGGTCGGAAATCTGCTGGTTGGCGGTCAGCTTGTCGTGGCCGGCGCTGGCAACGTTCAGGATCTTGCCCCGCAGCGGCAACACGGCCTGGCTGGCGCGGTCGCGCGCCTGCTTGGCCGAACCGCCAGCCGAATCGCCTTCGACGATGAACAGTTCAGCGCCTGCCGCTGCATTTTGCGTGCAGTCGGCCAGTTTGCCGGGAAGGCGCAGCTTGCGCACGGCGCTCTTGCGCGACACTTCCTTTTCCTGCCGTCGCCGGACACGCTCGTCGGCGCGGGCAATGACCCAGTCGAGCAGCTTCGAAGCTTCCTGCGGATTGGATGCCAGCCAATGGTCGAATGGATCACGGATGGCGCTTTCCACGATGCGGATCGCCTCGATGGTGGCAAGTCGGTCCTTGGTCTGGCCGACGAATTCCGGCTCGCGGATGAACACGGAAAGCATCCCGGCTGCCGAGATCATCACGTCTTCCGAGGTGACGATGGACGCACGCTTGTTGCCGACGAGGTCCGCATAGGCGCGCAGGCCTCGCGTCAAAACGTTTCGAAAGCCAGCCTCATGCGTGCCGCCTTCGCCGGTTGGGATGGTGTTGCAATAGGAACTGAGGAAGCCGTCGCCTCCAAACCATGTAACCGCCCATTCCAACGAGCCGTGTCCGCCTTGCCGCTCGGTCTTTCCGGCGAAAATTTCGCGCGTTACCTGGAAGTCGTCGCCAAGCGATGCGCTGAGATAGTCCTTGAGGCCACCCGGATAATGGAACTCGGCTTTGGCTGGTGTGGTGTCCTTCTCTTTGATCAGAGACGGATCGCAACTCCAGCGGATTTGCACGCCTCCGAACAGGTAAGCCTTGGAGCGCGTCATGCGATAGAGACGCGCCGGTTCGAAGGTCGCGCCCTTGCCGAAAATCTGCTCGTCGGGGTGGAAACGGATCTTGGTGCCGCGGCGATTGTGAACCTCGCCGAGATGTTCCAGTTCGCCAAGCGGCTTGCCGCGCGAGAAACTCTGGCGATAGAGCCTTCGCCCGCGCGCTACCTCGACGTCGAGGTGATCGGACAGCGCGTTGACCACCGAAACGCCGACACCGTGCAGGCCGCCGGAAGTTTCATAGACTTTGGAGTCGAATTTGCCGCCGGAGTGCAGTGTGGTCATGATGACCTCGACCGCGGGCTTCTTGAACTTTGGATGCGGATCGACAGGAATGCCGCGACCATTGTCGGTCACGGACAGGAACCCGTCTGCTGAGAGTTCCACTTCGATGAAGGTGGCGTGGCCGGCAACGGCCTCGTCCATCGAGTTGTCGATCACCTCGGCAAACAGATGATGTAGGGCCCGCTCATCCGTGCCGCCGATATACATGCCCGGCCGCCGACGTACGGGCTCGAGGCCTTCCAGCACTTCGATGTCGGCTGCGCTATAGCTTTCCGCGCCGTCCTTCAAGGGAAGCGCGCGCTTCGCGGCCTGAACCAGCGGGTCTGCCGGTCGCGCTGGAGCACGAACGGGCTGAGCCGGCTTGTCGAGGGTGCCGAAAAGATCGTTGCTGTCGTCCATGCGGGAGAAGAATCCGATGCTGCGAATCACTGATGATAGTGCCACGCTTTTGCCGAGGGCGCGACCGAGGTTCATGGTCCGTTCGTGGCTTGTCGGCCTTCTACCGCAAAACCTTTCGATAACCAAGCCACGCAAATTAGATCGAATGCTTATATTCTGGATCGCTGAATCTTTAGGAATAGCCCGTAGCGTGACCCCAACGAACAAAGAACGGGCGCATCAGGGGTTTGGCGTGAGGGGCAAGGTCATAACGATGATCGGCATTGCGGCCGTTTTCGGCGCGATCTCGATCTTCGCTGCCGATTTCTGGATCAAGAGCCAGGCTGAAGCCGACATCGTCAAGACATCGTCGGTCACTCCGCCGCAGCAACCGGCTGTGGAATTCAAGACCATCGTCGTTGCCAACGCGCCGTTGCGCTACGGCATGGAGTTGGAAGCCGCGCAGCTTTCCGAAATTCCATGGCCGCAGGCGTCGCTGCCGCAAGGAGCTTTCAACAGCGTCGATGCGCTGTTGTCGGAAGGCAAGCGTGTGGTGCTGTCGCCGATCGAGCCTAACGAACCAGTTCTTCTCGCCAAGCTTTCCGGCCCGAATGGTCGCGCTACGCTTTCCAATATGCTGATGCCTGGTATGCGAGCCGTAACCATCCGCACGGACGAGATCGCAGGGGTCGGCGGCTTCATTGCGCCCGGGGATCGCGTCGATGTCGTGCTGACGCGTGATGCTGGCGCCATTGAGGAAGTGTCCAAGAACGCCGATGGTGCCGCTGGCTCAACAGTTACGACGGAAATCGTTGTCGCTGGCGCCAAGGTGCTCACGGTCGGGCAGGGTGCCGACGAGCGCCAGACCACCCCACAGATCGCCAGCTCGGTAACAATCGAAGTGAATGAGGAGGGCGCTCGCAAGGTGGCGCTTGCCCGCACTGTGGGAACACTGTCTCTGACGCTGCGCTCTGCAACAGACGCTGACGCCTCGGACGGAGGTCTCACCACAATCTCTTCTTTCGGTGGTTCGGTTGCGGCGGGTGCCCAGTCGGCGGCAGGGGCGTTGTTCAGTAGGTCGGATGCGGATGCGCCCAAGATGAAGACGGTGATCGTGACCCGGGGCCTCGTTGCTCAGGAATACAAGGTCATGCAGCAGGAATTGCCGCAGGAACAAAATTGAGTTTGCCGGCGGGGGCCGGTTGGGGACGAGCAAATGCTGGGGTTGGGCGGGGTTTTCGAAGATTGGCGGGTGGCGCGGCGTGTGCCATTTGGTGCTCTAGCACTCGCCGTGGCAAGCATTCTGGCGCTGCCCGCGCCTTCGGTCGCAGGTGGCGACATCGTCAGGATCTCGGCCACGAAATCGACGACGGTCAAGGTTGCCAAGGGCAAGCCTAAAACCATCAAGACCGATGCCGCGTTCTACGAGATCGTCATCGGTGACCCGGAAATCGCCAACGTAAATCCGTTGACCGACAAGTCGTTCTATGTGCTCGGCAACAACCTGGGCACCACCGGAATTGCGTTGTTTGACGAGAACAAGCAACTGGTCGGCAGCGTTGACGTCGAAGTCACGCTCGATACTGAACAGCTTGCAAACACCATTCGCGCCAGCGTTCCGGGAGCCAACATCAAGGTTGGTTCGGCCAATGGCCGCGTGGTGCTGTCGGGCGAGGCGGAAGACGCGGTTGCGGCCGAAAAGGCCAGCAAGATCGCGACGCGATTCTCCGGCGAAGAAGAAGTGATCAACTCGGTCAACATCTCCTCTTCGCAGCAGGTGCAGCTCAATGTGCGCTTTGTCGAGATCAACCGACAGGTGGGACAGGAACTGGGGACCAAGCTCGGCGTTCGCTATACCGGTGCAGCCGGTTCCATCGGCTTCAATTCCGATCCGGCTGCTTCTACGTCCGTGCCAGCGGGCGAGATTGTCGGCAGTCTGTTGAGCAACGGCTGGTCGGCGGACGTGGCTATCAAAGCGCTCGAAGATCGCGGTGTCGCTCGTCGCCTTGCCGAGCCGAACCTGGTAGCCCGGTCAGGCCAGAAGGCCAGTTTCCTTGCTGGTGGCGAGTTCCCCATTCCTGTTGCCGAAGACGACAACAAGATAACCGTCGACTACAAGAAATACGGCGTCAGCCTCGATTTCACCCCGACTGTGCTGCAGGACGGCCTGATCAGTCTCGACATCGAACCGGAAGTGTCCTCCATCGATGCCTCGGCTTCCTACTCTCTGGGCAACATCTCGATTCCCGGCTTCATCGTGCGCCGTGCGCGGACTTCGGTTGACCTGAAGAGCGGGCAGAGTTTCATGCTTGCCGGTCTGCTTCAGACCCAGAACGACCAGATCACCCAACGCATCCCCGGTGCCGGCAAGATGCCCGTGCTCGGCCCGTTGTTCTCGTCAAAGGCCTACCAACGGCGCGAGACCGATCTGGTGATCATCGTGACGCCTTACCTAGTCAAGCCGATCGACCCTTCGAAGAAGCCGCTCGTGCCAACTGACAAGACGGTTGCTGCGAGCAATGTCGACTACTTCCTCGGCAATACCGAGGAATTGAAGACCGCCGCGGTCGGTGAAACTGCTGCACCGGTCACCAGGGTCGGGCATTTCCTCGACCTGCCCAAGGAGTGACCGTTATGCGGCGTATTCACCTCTCCAGCGTGGTGTTGCTGATGTGTGTCGGCCTCGGCGGCTGTGCTCAAGACGACTACTTGCGAACCGACGGCCTGACGACCGGCGCGGGTGACGCGATCGCCGCCAACACCGCCATGCAAGTCGTCGATCCGTGGCAGTACGGCGTCCAAAATACGAAACTGAAGGTGCCGGCGCAGCGCGCGAGCACCCAAACGAGCCCGGCTGATGATGCAGCATCCGCCAAGGCGGCGACGACGACTACGGGCGGATGATTTCAAATGGCAAATGAGATCAAGACCAAGAAAATCCTGCTTGTCTCCACGGACAAGGCCTTTGAGCAGGATACGCGTGCAGCGTTCGCTACCTCCGAGGTGATCCAATTGGTTACCGTGGACAAGAACTTGGCTGATGTTCGCGGAGAAGTGCAGGAAGCCGATCTCGGCGCCATAATTGTCGATATGGATGCGGCGAGGTTGGACGAGATGAGCGCCTTGCAGCGCATCATGCGCCGGCTGGAAGGACGCGTGCCGGTCGTCGTCGTGACGCAGGAATTCAATGCGGCGGCGGTGCGTATCCTTGTTCAGCTCCAGGTTTCGGACTTTCTGGTGAAGCCGATCTCGACCGCTGATCTCGTGCGCTCAGTCGTTGCTGCCTTGCAAGGCACGGGGCACAGCCAGCAGACGGAATCCCAAATCTACACGTTCCTGCCGGCGGCGGGTGGCGTGGGCACGACGACCCTGACGCTTCAGACCGCCTTTCAACTCCACAATTCGACTTCTCGCGGCGCCTCGACCTGTGTCGTCGATCTCAATTTCGAGCAGGGCGCCTGTGCAGAATATATCGACCTTGAGCCGCGCTTCGACATAACCGAAATCGAGAACCGTCCCGAACGCCTCGACCGGCAATTGCTCGATGTCATGCTGTCGAAGCATGAGAGCGGACTTTGCGTTCTGGCCGCACCTTCAAATCCGGCCGACATGCGCTCGTTCAAGACCGATGTCGTCGTACGCATGCTGGATCTTGTATCGGCCTATTTCGACAACGTCGTTATCGATATGCCGCGCACCTGGTTCCCGTGGACGGAAACAGTGCTGCTAGGCTCCAACAAGCTCTACATCGTTTCGGAAATGACGGTGCCGTGCCTGCGCCACACGCAGCGACTGATCCAGGCCATTCACCAGACAGTTGGCAAGGAAGTCAGGCCGAACGTCATCGTAAACCGCTTCGAGCAGAAGATGTTCGACAACGGCATCAAGCAGGCCGACGTGCAGGAGATACTTGGCGAGCATTTTGTCGGCGGTATCTCCAACAACTACCGGCTGGTACGCGAGGCGGTCGATCGCGGGGTGCCTTTGCATGAGATCGATCCCAACGCCAATGTCATTCAGGACCTGAAAAAGATCATCTTGCCTGAAGAGGTCGCCGCCGCGCCCCAGAAAACACGATCCCTGTTTGGGATCGGCAAAGGGCTGCTGAAAAGGAAGGCCGGATGAGCAGCCGTTTTTCCACGCTGCAAAATCGCGATCTGCGTTCCGAGCGTCCGGTCGAACAAATTCCGGCGTCGAGCCATGCCATCGTCATTCCAACGACGCGCAAGTCGACCGCTCCGAAATCCGAGGCGACTGCCAAGGGTGCAGACAAGGTTCTCGACGCCCGCGTGCGCATCCACCGCATGCTGCTCGACGAGATCAATCTCGTGGCGCTCGAGCGTTTGCCTAAAGAAGAGATGCGTCGGCAGGTGCACGACTTCGTTTCGGAAAAGACGCGCCATGAGCGCATGGCGATCAACGTCGCTGAACTGGACGCTCTGGTTGATGATATCGTTGACGAGATGGTTGGGCTGGGGCCGCTGGAGCCTCTGCTGAAGGACCCCGAGATCAACGATATTCTGATCAACGGCCATCACAACTGCTTCGTCGAGCGCAAGGGCAAGCTGCAGCAGGTCCACATTCCGTTCAAGGATGAGGCGCACCTGCTCCGTATCATCAACAAGATCGTCGCGGCCGTCGGTCGTCGCGTTGATGAATCGCAGCCGATGGTCGATGCGCGCATGCAGGACGGTTCGCGCTTCAACGCCGCCATCCGCCCGATTGCGGTCGATGGACCTCTGGTCTCGATCCGAAAATTCTCCAAGAACAAGCTTGGCCTGCACAAACTGGTCGAATTCGGCGCCATTACCCAGAATATGGCGGAGGTTCTTGCGGCTGCCGTGAATGCGCGCAAGACCACCATTATCTCGGGCGGTACCGGCACCGGTAAGACCACGATGCTGAATGCCCTGTCGGCCTTCATTCCTGAAGACGAACGCCTCATCACCATCGAGGATGCGGCCGAGCTGCAATTGCAGCAGCCTCACGTAGCGCGAATGGAAACGCGTCCGGCCAACGTCGAAGGGCAGGGCGAGTTGAAGCAGCGCGATCTGGTCAAGAACGCGCTTCGCATGCGACCCGACCGCGTCATTCTCGGTGAGTGCCGCGGCGAAGAAGCTTTCGACATGCTTCAAGCCATGAACACCGGCCACGAAGGTTCAATGGCGACCATTCACGCCAACACGCCGCGCGACGCGATTGCGCGTCTCGAACAGATGCTTGGCATGACCGGGATGCCGATGACCGTGCAGTCCATTCGCAGCCAGATATCGAGCGCGCTCGATATCATCGTACAGTTGACGCGTTTGTCTGACGGCAAGCGCAAGGTGACCAGCGTCGCCGAGGTGACCGGCATGGAAGGCGACGTCATTCAGATGCAGGAAATATTCCGCTTCGTCCGCACCGGCATCGAGCCCGACGGCAAGATCCTTGGGCATTTTGAAGCGACGGGCATCAGGCCGCGTTTCCTAGAGGACCTTCGCGCCATGGGGATAGATTTTCCCGGCAAGTACTTCGAGCCGGGCAAGCCGCAGGAGTAGCCGCAT
Source organism: Mesorhizobium sp. FG116 (assembly GCF_057809835.1). Taxonomy (NCBI): domain Bacteria; kingdom Pseudomonadati; phylum Pseudomonadota; class Alphaproteobacteria; order Hyphomicrobiales; family Phyllobacteriaceae; genus Mesorhizobium; species Mesorhizobium sp. FG116. The sequence continues at coordinate 24,594 of NZ_JBMDKS010000035.1, read as the reverse complement.
GGAAGGCTTTTCGGCGATCTATGTAGTTTATGCAACGGCGGCGCTCGCCGGCATCATGATCGCCGAGGCGTGCTACCTGCTATTTGCCGGAAGGGCGGACAAGCGCACGGCCATCAACAGGCGCATGAAGCTCCAGTCGGGCAAGATCAGCCAGGAACAGGTGCTGATCCAGTTGCGCAAGGAACGCGGCATAGAGGGCGGCGCTTCGCTGTTTTCGCCGGCAAGGTTTCGCGCGCTGCGCCTGCAGTCAGGCTTGCGCATGCCGCCGCGCAAATTCCTGTCGATCACCTCGGCGATTGCATTCGGGATTGGTGTAGTGGCGTTCTCCAAAGGGCTGCCGCTGTTGGGGTGTCTTGGCCTGTTCGTGGTGTCTGCCGCCATCATCCCGGTCATGGCCTTGCAGTCGCTCCGTAAGCGCCGCTTGAAGCGCTTCGGCATCCAGTTGCCCGAGGCCCTTGAATTGATCACGCGCGGCTTGAAGGCAGGGCATCCCGTGCCGGTTGCGATTTCCATGGTGGCGCGGGAAATGCCCGATCCGATCGGCACAGAATTCGGCGTCATTGCCGACGAGGTGACATTCGGTTCCGATCTGGTTTCGGCGTTGAACGCGCTTTTCGAGCGCGTCGGCCACGAAGACCTCCCGCTTTTCGTGACGGCGGTGGCGATCCAGAGCAGTTCGGGCGGCAATCTGCGCGAGATCCTCGACGGGCTTTCGGCGACCATTCGCGAACGTGGCAAGTTGCGCCGCAAGGTGCGCGCCATTTCCACCGAAGGCCGCATGTCAGCCTACATCTTGACGGCGGTGCCGGCGCTCCTGTTCGCCAGCATCATGGTCATGATGCCGGAGTTCTACCGTGACGTCTGGGATGAACCCATGACATGGTACCTGATCGGGGGAACCATTTTCTGGCTGATGCTGGGCAACGCCATGATGTTCAAAATGTCGAACTTCAAGTTCTGAGATGGAAAGCTTCGTGGAATTCCTCGCCTTGTTGAGACCGACATCCCTGATGCCGGTGGCGGCTCTGCTGCTTCTCGCGGGCGGTGGGGCGGTGGTTTGGCCATTGGTAGCTGCGAAGGGAAATCGTGACGACGTCAAGCGCAGGCTGCGCGTGGAAGACAAGACGCCTCAGCAGCAGAACGAACCGGCACCCAAAAGAAACACGAGTGCCGTGCGCGAAAAAGCGGCGCGGACTGCGCAGGAATTTTACGCCCGCAGCGATCCGGAAAATGTTGCGCGACTGCGCATGAGGCTTATCCAAGCCGGATATATGGACCCGCGCGCCACAGGCATGTTCTTCCTGATACGATTCTGCTGTTTCATAGGCGCGGCACTGGCCGCATTCATCTTCAATGAATGGCTGGCCAACGCCGATGCCACGGCCACCAGCCGCTGGGCATTGGTGATCATGTCGGGCGCAGCAGGTTATTTCCTTCCAGGCTTGGTGCTCGGCCAGAAAATCCGCGAGCGCTCCCGCGAATACCGCAACGGGTTCCCGGATTTCATGGATCTCATGATCGTGTGTTCCGATGCGGGTATGAGCATGGAAGCAGGGATCGAACGGGTATCGCGCGAGCTTGCAAACACCTATCCGTCGCTCAGCCAGAACCTGCAGCTTGTCTCCTTGGGATTGCGCGCCGGGCGCAGTCTGGACGATGCGCTGAAGGCGCTGTCGGACCGGCTAAGCCTGGATGAAGTGCGCTCTTTCGCCACCTTGCTGCAACAGTCGAAAGAACTCGGAACCAGCCTGTCCGGGGCGCTCAGGGTGTTCTCGGACGAAATGCGGCACAAGCGCATGTCCCTTGCCGAAGAAAAGGCGCATGCGCTTCCCGCAAAGATGTCGGTGCCGGTCACCGTGTGCATTCTGCCTGTGGTGCTGATGATCGCAATCATACCGATCATCGTGAAGATGACTTCACAGTAAGTTGGATGGTTAATGCGCGCTTTGCAGGGCGTGTTAATCTGCGCGCACTTTGGCACCGAAGTTTAATCGCTCGCCTCTAATATACGATACGAAAACGACCCGCCGAAGCGGGCGATTGGGGCAGGGGCATGCGTCACGGACTTTTCATGGCAACGGCTGCGATGGTTGCCGCCATCGCACTGGCAGGCTGTACGACAACTTCTGTAGACGCGACGAAGACGACTGCGATCGACGCTATGCCTGAAAGCGTAGAGGTGTCCGATCTTGCATCTGGTAAGGCCCAGTTCCGTGATGGCAACTACGGACTTGCAGAAAAGCACTTCCGAAAGGCGGTTGAACTGCAGGCGGACAACGCCGAGGCATGGATGGGTCTTGCCGCTTCATACGATCAACTTGGCCGCTTCGACTTTGCCGACCGTGCCTATGATCAACTCTTGAAGGTGGCCGGCCGCAAGCCGCAGATCATCAACAACATGGGTTATTCGCAACTGTTGCGCGGAAATAAGAAGAAGGCGAGGGCGCTTTTTCTTGAGGCGCGCAATGCCATGGCCGATACCACGGTCGTTGATGCCAATCTGGCGCTGCTCGACAAGGCATAAATCGCGGGGGCGAGTGAAGAAGGCCGGCGCATAGCGCCGGCCTTTTTCAATTATTCGGCCGCACCGAGATATTCGGTAACCGGCGGGCAGGAGCAGACGAGATTGCGGTCGCCCGCGACGTTGTCGATGCGCGAGACCGGTGGCCAGTATTTGGTGCCGGTGTCGGCGTCCCCGGCGGGGAAGGCTGCCTCAAGCCGCGAGTAGGGACGCTTCCAATCGCCGGCCAGCGCCTCGGCTGCTGTGTGTGGGGCATTTACGAGGGGATTGTCGTCCTTGGGCCACACGCCTTTTTCCACTTTCTCGGCTTCGCAAGCTATCGCGATCAACGCTTCGCAAAGACGGTCAATCTCGCGTTTCGGCTCGGATTCGGTTGGCTCCACCATCAATGTCCCCGCGACCGGGAATGACATTGTCGGTGCATGGAAACCGTAGTCGATAAGCCGTTTGGCGATGTCGTCGACAGTAATGCCCGAGCTTTCCTTCAGTACGCGGGTGTCGAGGATGCACTCATGCGCGACGCGTCCGCTGCGGCCCCGGTAAAGAACCGAATAGTGGTTGCCCAAACGCGCCACCAGATAGTTGGCCGACAGGATGGCCATTTCGGTTGCCTGCTTCAACCCGTCCGGACCCATCATACGGATATACATCCATGTGATTGGCAAGATGGAAGCACTTCCGAATGGTGCGGCAGCCACGGCATGTGCCGAGCCTTCGGTCACATGACCGGGCAGATAAGGCGCAAGGTGTGCCTTTACCCCGATCGGTCCGATGCCTGGACCGCCGCCGCCATGCGGAATGCAGAAGGTCTTGTGCAGGTTCATGTGGCAGACGTCGGCGCCGATGTCGCCGGGGCGGGAAAGGCCGACCAGAGCGTTGAGGTTGGCGCCGTCGAAGTACACCTGGCCGCCATGTTCGTGGACAATGGCGCAGATGTCCTTCGCGCCTTCCTCGAACACGCCGTGCGTCGAGGGATAGGTGAACATCAACGCCGCCAGATTGGCCGCGTTGGCGGCAGCCTTGGCTTTCAGGTCCTCGATGTCGATGTTGCCATCTTCGGTGCAACGAACAACAACCACCGACATGCCCGCCATCGCCGCACTGGCCGGATTGGTGCCGTGTGCGGAGGAGGGGATCAGGCAGATATTGCGGTGCCCCTCATTGCGCGAAAGGTGGTAGCCGCGAATGGCAAGCAGGCCCGCATATTCGCCCTGGCTGCCGGCGTTCGGCTGCAGGGTCACGGCGTCGAAACCGGTGATCTCGCAGAGCCAGCCTTCCAACTGGTCGATCATTTCGCGATAGCCTGTCGAATGCGCCTTGGGCGCAAACGGGTGCAGGTTCGCGACACTCGGCCAGCTAACCGGCATCATTTCAGCGGCTGCGTTCAGCTTCATGGTGCAGGAGCCGAGGGGAATCATCGCGCGGTCAAGCGCCAGATCCTTGTCGGCGAGTCTGCGCAGGAAACGCATCATGTCGGTTTCCGAACGGTTCTCATGGAATACCGGCTGGCTCATGAATTCCTTGCCGCGCGGCTTTCCGGGCATGGTGCTGGAAGATTTTCCCGCCTTGGCTCCGAACAATGCAGCAATCGCAGCGACATCGTTTTGGTTCGACGTCTCGTCGAAGCTGATGCCGATACGATCTGCATCAATAGCGCGCAGCAGTCGACCACCCTTTTCGGCTTCCTTTGCGATCTGCGCGGCCTTGCCTTTGATCTCAACCGTCACTGTATCGAAGCGGTTTTCACCCACCACACTCAAGCCTGCGGCCTTGAGACCGTCAGCGAGGCTGGCAGCAAGAGCGTGGATACGGCTTGCAATGCCTTGCAGACCCGAAGGCCCGTGCCAGATTGCATATGCGGCCGCCATGTTGGCAAGAAGTGCCTGCGCCGTGCAGATGTTTGAGGTCGCCTTGTCGCGACGGATATGCTGCTCGCGCGTTTGCAATGCCAGTCTGTAGCCTGGGCGGCCATGGGCATCGACCGACTGGCCAACGAGGCGTCCCGGAATAAGCCGCGTCAGCCTGTCGGAGACAGCGAGATAGGCAGCATGCGGTCCGCCGAAGCCCATCGGAACGCCGAAGCGCTGCATCGAGCCGACGACGATGTCGGCTCCCTGTTTGCCTGGCGCTTCGACGAGCGTCAGCGCCAACGGGTCGGCAACCGCAATGACCAGCGCGCCGGCCGCCGCAGCCTTGTCCACGATATCTGCATAATCGCCAAAAACACCGAACGTATCCGGCCACGGAACGATGACAGCAGCCGTCTGTTCGTCGGCTTTATCGCCTTCTACCTTGATGCCCAGTGGTTCGGCGCGCGTCTTGACGACATCCAGAACCTGCGGATGCAGCGAACCGGCGACGATGATGTTTGGCCGTTTGCCGTAGTGGAAGCGCCAGGCGATGCCAACGGCTTCAGCGACGGCGGTTGCCTCGTCCAGAAGCGAAGCCGACGCTACCGGCAGGCCGGTTAACTCCGTCACCAGTGTCTGGAAGTGGAAGAGAAGCTCCAGCCGGCCTTGGCTGATCTCTGCCTGGTAGGGTGTATAGGCCGTGTACCAGGCGGGGTTCTCGAACAGGTTGCGCTGGATCACGGGCGGCACGTTGACGCCGTGATAGCCGGTGCCGATGAAGCTCTTGAGAACGGTATTCTTCGCCATTATCGCCGATAGCTCGGCCAATGCATCCGCCTCGCTGGCGGGGGCAGGCAGGTTGAGCGGGTTCTCCAGCCGGATCGAGTTAGGCACGGCCTGACTGATCAGCGTCTCGACTGACGGAACGCCGATCGTGGCAAGCATGGCGCGAGTGTCATCCGGGCCCGGCCCTATGTGGCGGGCCGTGAAAGGGTAAGGTGCCGTTGTCATGATGCCACCATTCAGCCGATATGGGCTTTGTACGCGGCTTCATCCATGAGGCCGTCGAGCTGGCTTTTGTTAGAAAGTTTCATCTTCCAGAGCCAGCCGTCGCCGGTGGCGGCCGAATTGACGAGAGCCGGGTCGGAGCCCAGAGTTTCGTTGGCTTCCGTCACCTCACCGTCGGCAGGCGCATAGACGTCGGATGCTGCCTTGACCGATTCGACCACGACTGCGGTATCGCCCTTTGTAAGGCCTTTGCCGACCTGAGGGATTTCGACGAACACGATATCGCCAAGCTGTTCCTGCGCGTAGTCGGTAATGCCGACCGTTGCCACGTCTCCTTCAACGCGGAGCCATTCGTGGTCTTCGGTAAAATACGTCGTTGCCATGAGGATTTATCCTTTGCGGTAGCGATGAGGAAAAAACGGAAGGGAGTGGACGGTGAGCGGCACCTTGGTGCCGCGCACATCTGCGAAAATTTGGGTGCCGTTGGCGGCAAGCGGAGCGGCGACGTACCCCATTGCAACCGGAAATCCGGTCGAAGGGCCAAAGCCGCCGGAAGTCACATGTCCGGCGGCTTTGCCCTCGGCATCTACCAGTGCTGCCCCCGCACGCACCGGCTGCCGACCTTCTGCCTTCAGGCCGACCCGCTTTTGAAGTGGGCCGCGCGCCAAAACCGCCCGCAGCGCATCCGCGCCGACGAACTTGCCCGAGACGCGTATTTCTTTCGGAATGGCCCACATCAAGCCCGCATTAACCGGATTGATCTCGGGCGTGATGTCATTGCCATGCAGGCACAAGCCGGCCTCAAGACGCAGGCTGTCGCGGGCTGCCAAGCCGACCCATGCCACGCGATCGTCTCCGAGAAGCCTGGTTACAAGCTCGCGCGCATCCTTTTCCGGAAGGCCGACCTCGAACCCGTCTTCGCCTGTGTAGCCGGAGCGGGTCATGAACCAGTTTTCGCGCGGTTCGATGCCATGCATGAACAGGAGCGAGCCCGTTTCGATGCCGGCTCGCGACAGTGCCGCCCACGCATCGGGACCCTGTAGGGCGAGGAAGACGCGATCGAGCGGATCAATCGTGACGGCAAGGCCTCCGGCCAGCTTCCGAAGATGTGCCTCATCTTCGGAGGCGTTGCCGGCGTTCGCCACCACCATGAAGCGGTCGTCGCCGAGCCGCGTGACGATGAGGTCGTCGATGATGCCGGCGGCCTCGTTGAGCAACAGCGTGTATTTCGATTGCGAGATTGCGAGCGCGTCCGCCTGCAGCGGGCAAGCTTTGTCGAGCAAGGCTACGGCATCCTTGCCCCGCACCTCGAACAGTTTCATGTGCGAGATATCGAACAGGCCCGCATGATCGCGGGTATGCAAATGTTCCTTCATGACGCCGGCCGGATAGGTCAGCGGCATGTGCCAGCCGGCAAATGCTCCGAAGCGCGCTCCAGCTTGAATGTGCAAGTCTTCGAGGGGTAGGTGTCTTACTTCATCGCCTGCCATGACTTCTCCAGAACAACACGAAATCGACCGCAACGTGCGGCCAGTCCGTGCCCCTCTGTCTGAAGCCTGAGAGACTCGCGCAACCGGAACTCTGTCGGCGGCGCTTACACCTTCGGCGCGGGGTTTTCGAAGCCCCGACTTTCCAGAGTGTCGTTCTGCCTACGGTTCTTTTGCCTGAGAGATTTCGGGCTATTTCCCCTTCGGCGGCAGCTTTCGCTGCTCTCTCCCGCAAACAGTTGAGGCCAAATCAGCCTCCGACGCGTGAGTCCATAGCCTAGTCGCGACGACTTGTCACCTCCAGGCGACATGCTGGCCTAAGTGTTTTTATCACCGACATAATTCGCGACGACTATTCCTCAGATGCCGCCATACCAATCGTAGCCGTAGTCTTCCCAATACCCGCCGCGCCCGCCTCCGATCGACGAAAACGAAGATACCAATTCGACCTTGTGGATGTACTTTGGCATCTTGTAGCCGAGCTGCCTTTCCACGCGAACGCGCAGGGGCGCGCCATTCTCTACCGGCAGCGGCTTTCCGTTCAACCCATAGGCGAGAATGGTTTGCGGGTGCCGCGCATCAACGAGATCAATCGACCCGTAGTATTTGATCTCGCCGGATAGGCTGCGGTCGATGGTGTCGAGGCAATGAAACACGACATAGCGTGCTTCCGGCTTGACCACCGCTTCGTCGAGCACATGCGCGAGCGGCGTGCCGGTCCACTTGGCAATGCAACTCCACCCTTCGACGCAGTCGTGACGTGTGATCTGCGTGCGGCTGGGCATGGCGAGGATCTGATCGCGCGTGAGCGTCAGAGGTTTTTCCACCAAGCCGCCCACCTCCAGGCGCCAGTCGGCAAAATCCTTGGCCATGAGACCCTTGTAGAATTCGTCATCCGGGGCGGTAACGCCGTTGGGCCGCATAGGCTGGCGGATGTCGGCCTCGGTGAACTCCTGCGCAAGGGCATCGCGTCCGGCAAGCAAGCGTTGCGTATGCCAGGTCAAATCGTTAGCGTTTTCGAGAAAGCTGCGCAGTGGCGCACCAATGCGCAGTTGGTTGTCGAAGACATCACATCCCGTGAGCGCGACGCTGGAGGCGCCAATGCCGGCTGCTGTGAGGAATTTTCGGCGGTTGAGCATGATTTTACCCATCTCACGCCCCGCGCTTGGTGTTCGGCCTCGAGGGGGCGGGTGGATCGGTTCGATACCAGCCGGTGACGATCGAGCGCAGTTCGTTAAGCGGGCCGGCAGCCAGGATCATCGCCATGTGAATGAAGAAGAACGCGACCAGCATCAGCATCACGACGAAGTGGATGGTCCGCGCGGTCTGCCGGCCGCCAAACAGATCAGGCAGGAACGGCAGCACGGAATTCATGCTTGGCGACATGGTCAAGCCGGTGAGGATCATCAGCGGCATGAGTATGAACAGCACACCGGCGTAAGCGAGCTTCTGCAGCACGTTGTAGTCGTGGGTGTGATGGAATCTCAGTCGGACATGGTCGGCAATATCGCGTGGTAGCTTGCGCAGGTCACTGGCGCGAGGCGCGAGGTCACGCCTGAAATGTCCATTGAGCAAACTGGCCACCAGCCAAACGAGAAGTGTTATTGATAAAAGCCACGCGAAAAAGAAATGGATCACGCGTCCAGTGCCAAGATCGTAATAGGAGGGCACCGTTAGCCACGAAGGGAAGGCTCTCTGCCGTTCCTGGCCGGGCGGTCCTGACCAGCCGAAGACACCTGTGGTATCGAATCGCTTACCGAAGATTTCGGTGAAGCCGCGAGGTCCTTCGGGAGAGTCGACCGCGCCTATGCGAAGGATCGTATTGTCATAGGTAAAGCCTGATTCCGCGCCGATGTAGAGCTGCGGACGGGCGTTGAATATCTGCAGGCCGCTGAGCAGCAGAAATAGCAGCGAGATGGCCCAGAGCCAGTGGGTAAGCCGCGTCCATGCGGATTGCCGGTAGACGAGCGGCCCCTTTTCCAATGGGTCTAACTCGGCGATTTCGGTGCTGCGCAAGGTGGCACTCATGTCGAAAATCCCTCGGACGGCCAGGTGAAACCATGCCTTGTGGTTCCGACACTTTAATACGTGCAAAGGGGTGATGCTGTTTCAGTTATTCACGAATATGTGTGGAAGAGGAAGGCTGCGCCAAGCGCGTCCCTCGATGCCCATGAAGGGCATCGTTTCCGGCGCTGGAAGTCAATGCCAGCCGATATAGGTCGTAAATTCGCTCATCAGCGTATCGAAGCGCTCGAGATTTTGCGAAAGGTTATCGGCTGAGACGCCGCCGCCGCAGTCGATCAGATAGTCGAAATAGGTATTGTCCTTGCTGTTGGTAGCGCGACCTGCAACCTTTTTGTTGTTCCACTCGAGGGCCTTGTCCTGCATCGCCTTGTCGGTCTTTAGACTGGTTTCGAACTGGACGCGTCGGCATCTCTGCTGGTCGCCTTCGCAATTGTAGAAGTAGACCCAGAAATTCAAGCCGGAGGCCTTGCTGTCGATGATGGGCTTATTCTCGCTGTCCACGCCGACTTTGGCCTGGTAGCCCGCTTTGCTCATTATGCCTTCCATTTCATCGACCGTTACGCCGTCGAGCAAGGCGGGAGCCGCTGGCTTGTCCTGAACAAGAGTGAAGGTTTCGGCGGCTGCACCACTTGGAACAGCAAGAGCAAACAAGACTGTCAGGAAGGTATGCCGCGACATCGTCGTCCCCCCTCAAGGATTGCCGAGCTCCATATTAGCACCAGCTTGCAGAGATGCACATCCTCCGGGCTGCGTGATGTTGGGCTAGATCGGACCGGCTAGGGCACTGGGCATGTGCAGGCCAAATGGCAGCGAAGACGCGGCAACTCGCATCGAATGAAGGGGGTTAGTCGTTCAAATCTGGAAAGTATCAACTTCCTGATCGGAAGTGGCTCCCCGGGCCGGATATTTTTTAACGTCCATGACGTTCCATAACGTCCACCATATTGCCTGTAACTACCTGAAAATAAACATTCTGCTTGTCCATTGCGTCCATAGTGTCTACAGCTAGCGCATTACCCAATAGCGGGGAAAAAGCGGGGAAAGGCACGATGGGGAGCCATACTCGGAACGTCCTGACAGTAAAGCAGATTACCGCCAGCAAGGCGAAAAAGCTGCGCGATGGCGGCGGACTATGGCTGGTCACGAAAGGGCAGGGCCGTTACTGGATCCTCGACTACCGCCACAACGGTAAGCGCCGCGAAATGGGCATCGGACCGCTGCACACCATCGGGCTTGCCGAAGCGCGTCAGAAGGCTGAAGCTGCGCGGCATCTGTTGCGGCAGGGCATTGACCCAACCGAACATCGTGCCGTCGAGACAATCGAAGTTGCGCGCCCCGCTGCCAACGTGAAGACGTTCGGCCAGTATGCCGACGACTATATTGACGCTGCCGTGAAAGCCCATCGCTGGCGCGGAGCGAAGACCGAAGCGGGGTGGCGAAACTCGCTCGGCAACCATGCGGCGGCGATCCGTGGCAAGGCGCTGACCGACATTGGCGTAACGGAGGTGCTTGCCGTCCTTCGGCCGCTTTGGGGTGAAAAACAAGAGACAGCGGAAAAGCTGCGCGAGCGTCTGGAGCGCGTTCTTGACTCGGCGCGTGTCGAAGGGCTGCGCAGCGGTGAGAATCCGGCCGTGTGGAAGGGCAATCTTGAGCATGTCTTGCACAAGCCCGACGCGCTCACACGGACGACGCACCATGCCGCGTTGCCACATGTGGCGGTTTCGCCCTTTATGAAGAAGCTAGCTGCAATCGACGGAATCGGGGCGAGGGCGCTGGAGTTTACAATCCTGACGGCCTGCCGCAGCGGCGAAGCGCGAGGCGCGACCTGGGATGAGGTTGATCTCGATGGCGCTGTTTGGACGATCCCCGCCGGCAGGATGAAAGGCGGAAAGGCACATCGCGTGCCGCTTTCCGACGCTGCTATGTCGATCTTGCGCGCCATGAAGACGAAGCGCCTTAACGACATTGTCTTTCCCGGCGTACGGGATAAGAGACCGCTTTCCGATATGTCGCTGGCGAAGGCGCTCAAATCAGCCGGGGGCGGCGCATTCACCGTCCACGGTTTTCGATCGACGTTCCGTGATTGGGCGACAGAGGTAGCACAAGCACCACGGGAGGTTGCGGAGGCGGCACTGTCCCACGCAGTCGGAGACGCCGTCGAGAGAAGCTATGCGCGTTCCGATGCGTTGGAGCGGAGGAGGGCGCTTATGGTGGATTGGTCCGAGTACTGCTCGGGCAAGAAAAAATAAATTTTGCCTTTTTCGTCCATTTCGCCTATATCGTTCATAGCGATGTTTTCGCGAATTCGTAGCCTTGCGCCCGAAAGGGAATGCCCGCTGCGTCGGGAGGCTTCCTCCTGGAGATGGACGTGCTTCCAGATGCACGAGGCGCCGGCCCTTCCTGTCGGTGTTTAACCCGGACAGTCCGTCCGGCTTTCTCCACCGATACTCATCACACCCGTACTGCGCCCTGATTCCGCTCGGATTCTGTGCGCTTCAAAGGAGGACCACTTGCAACACGCAAATGACAACGCGGTGCTCGTTTCGTTGAACGACGCCGCCAGGATGACTTCGCTTAGCCGCAGCATGTTGAATAGGTATCGTGCCGAGGGGCGGTTCCCTGTCGCAGTCTCACTTGGAGAGAGGCGCGTCGCCTTCGTGCGCAGCGAGGTCGAGGCTTGGATTGACCAGCGCATTGCGGAGAGGGCGGCGGCATGAAGCTTCCCCAACGATTCGACGCCACCGAGGACCGCCATTTCGTTCGCGAAGCCGAACCCGGCGAATTCGACGACATGCTGGAGGATTGTCACGTTTTCACGGACGAGGAAATCAGGCAGATGGCAGAAGAGGCTGCGGAGGCATAGCATGGCGCTCTGTTTCCTCTACACAGACCTTGATCCGGACGCTTCGTCCGTCCTGCGCCTGTGCGCTGTCGGTATCCGCAAGCGGCTTAAGCGGACGGCTACCGACATGATCGCGACCGGACGCGACCTTCTGAAAGCACGGGGCGCAGTCAATCTCGCCACCTTCGCCAGATGGTGCGAATTGGAGTGCGGAATTAGCGTTCGATCGGCCCAGCTTTTTATTCGAGCTGCCGAAGTTTTCGGTGAGCGACGCGAAATTTTTTCGCAAACTTCTCCCAGCAACCTGATGAAACTGGCCGCTCCGTCGGTTCCTGATGAAGTCCGCGAGCGGCTGGTTGATCGCATCGTCGGAGGAGAAAAAATCAAGACTTCGACGATCGCCGCCGAAGTTCGTGCCGCTCGCACGAACGTCGAAAAGCCAGCGACCGAGTGGGACGTCGAGCGGGAGGTGAAAGCCGCAATGAGAGCCGCACGTCGAAAGGCAGAGAAGCCACATATCAATCAAAACGCCGATGACGAGTTAGTGCTGTCGGACTTTTACGCCGCTTGGGGAGTTCTGCCGGAACGCCTGCGTGTTGACGCCCTGCGCGAGATCGGGGCGGAAACTTACATCATGCAGACGATGGAGAGTCCGCGATGAAGCGGGACGCAAACATGAGGTACGGACAGTACGAGCCGGGGCACTTCGAAATCCTCGATCAGCTTCCCGCCATAATTCGGCGCGCCTTGGCGGAGGCGGACTACGACTGGCAGACGGGCTGGGTGTTTGAGTATTACAAGGTCACGGGATCTGCGCCAGAGACGATAGCAGAAATCCGCCGCGCCGATATCAGGAGCCATGATGGTATCGCAAAGAAGGAGCGGCGAACGGTATTCGACAAGCGGGGGAGGCCCATACCGATGAAGAATAGTATTCTTTAGAAGTGGAATTATAAGAGAATTATTAGAATAATATTCTAAAAATGTGAGATACTGTTACCATAACAACCAAGAGCCGCACTAAGCGGCCATCCCGCGCCCATAGGGCGCTCAATACAATCGGAAAAAGCAACACATGGAACTTTTATCGCTGACTCGGCTCAACGGGCCGGGAAACACTCTTGCGCTCGCCTGCGTACAGGTGACGCCGGACATTCGCGTTAACGGCCTTCGGCTGGTCCGCGCGACCAATGGCGACATGCGCATCTACTCACCTAATGCCAACGGCACCTCAGCCCTAAGCTTCGCTCCTGGCGCCATCGCTGAATTGAAGCAAATCATCATCGACGCATATGGGAGCGCGACCGCCAATGACCGCCATCGCTAAAAAAACAGACCCTCTCGTCGACCTTCGCGTCAACCTGATAGAGAACGGCTATCGTTACGTCCCTGTGAAGGGCAAAGGCCCCAAGATCACCGGCTGGCCGAACTTCCCGCAGGATGTTGCCGAGGTAGCGCGCAAGGCCCATCAGCACCAGGATCATCCGAGCACAGGCATCCTCACCGGCGAGGTCGTAGCCATAGACATCGATGCGCCGGATCCTGCGACCGCGGAGAAGCTCATCGAGCGCCTGCTCCAGATCCCCGGCGCATCACCTGCACCCTGTCGAACGGGGAAGGCTCCGAAGTGCCTCTTTATGTTCCGTGCGACCGAGCCGCGTAAGAAGCTGGCGACCGCCGAATACATGGTCAACGGCGAAAAGTGCCAGATCGAAGTGCTCGGCGTTGGGCAGCAGTTCGTCGCCTTCGGCAACCACGCCGGAACCGGAAAGCCGTACACGTGGATGGGTGGCGATCCGCTGACTGTTCCGTTCGATGATCTGCCAGCGATTGAGCCGGCTGACGTCGACGCCTTCTTGGCAGACGCCGAAGCCATTCTCTCCGAGGTTGGGGAGCCGGTTCGCAAGGTTGCCTCGAAACCTACCCACGCCGCACCAACTGGCAGTTTTTGGCAGCGCGTCAACACCGCCGCCCTGGCGCGGCCAGAGGCGTGGGTGCCTACCCTATACAGTGGCGCAACTCGCGAAGCCGGAACCGGCGCTTGGCGAGTCACCAGCAAGGAACTTGGCCGACCGCTTCAGGAAGACATTAGCATTCACCCTGACGGGATACAGGACTTCGGCGAGGAGAAACCCTCAACACCGATTCAACTCGTAGTCGACTATGGCGGTGCCGCAAATCCGAAGGACGCGGCGTTCTGGCTCTGCAGCCAGATGGGCATCGATCCTGCGAACTTGGGCTGGGAGGCGCGCCGGCCTGTGTCCGTGCGGTTCGGTGGGGCGTCGGTTTCGCTGACTGCAGACAATGACGATGAGCCGCCGGAACTTGCAGACACAAAGCTTCCGTCAATCCTGCAGACAGGGACCACGCTTACCGACTTCACCCACCCAGGCGGTCTTGTCGAAGACCTAACCGACTGGATTGTGTCGTCAGCCGAACAGCCATCACGGGAGCTTGCGCTGGGTGCCGTACTGGCATTTATCGCTGCGCTCGGAGGTCGACGGTACAGCACAACCGCGCGCGATACTCGTGCCAATTGTTACATCGTTGCGCTTGCGGAGTCTGGCTTTGGAAAGCAGCACGCACGGGATCAACTCGACCGAATTCGCACTCACGGCGACGGCTATCTCGACCGCTACTTTGGACCGGCACGCATCATGTCCGCCTCAGCATTGCGTAGCGCTCTGGAGCGCTGGCCTTCGCTGGTGTGCCTGGTCGACGAGTTCGGCGGATTGATGAAGGATATTCTGGACAAGAGGGCTGGCGAGCACAAACGCGGCATATCCGTGGATCTTCGCGATTTCTTTTCGGCTTCCGCAACCAGCTTTGCAGGCGCCGAATATGCGAAAATGAAGGCGGTACGCATAGAAAACCCCAATCTGAATATTTACGGAACGGCAACGCCGGGGCAGTTCTGGTCAGCCTTGTCATCTGCGTCTTCCGAAGATGGCCTGCTGCCCCGGCTTTTGCTGTTCAACGTTGTGGGCGAGTCGGACATGGTTGAGCCTCAGCGCCATGTTGATGATGTGCCGCGGGAGCTGGTGGAGCGGCTGTATCCGATCGCAGGAATACAGACGAAGATCGACGGGCCTCGCAGTCTTGGCCGGATACTTGATGATGCCGAGCGCGAGGGTGGCAAGAAGCCGCTGCCCGCCACAGTGGTCCAATGGACCGACGAGGCCGAAGCCGCGCGCAAGACCTTTAAGGAGCATGAAGTCGATGCTGCGAGGAAAGCGACAGAGCTTGTAGCGCCGTTCATTCACCGGCTCACCGAGCATGCCATCAAACTGGCGCTGATCGTGGCGATCGCCTCGACCAAGCGAGAAGGCAAGACCAGGACGCGGCCGCTTATTGACCTACCAAAATGGCAGTGGGCGTCAGGCTTGGCGACGGTATGCGTCGGCGACATGGTTCGCGCCGTCGAGGAGTTTGTTGCCGATAACGAACGGGAGGAAATGTACAAGCGCATCGCAGCGCTGTTGCAGAAGGCTGGAGACGCTGGCCTGCCCCGAAGCGTTGTCATCGACAAACTTCCCAAGAGGTTTGGGCGGCAACTCCGTGAGGAGGTGCTGAGCGATATGATCGAGTCCGGTCGGGTCAAAGAGGTCGAACAACAGTCTGCCGGGGGAACCAAAGGCGGCCGGAAGAAGCTGCGCTTGGTGTGGAGAGGTTGAGTTTCTTCCGGTTTCTTCTTTGCCCAAAAAGAAGAAACTCAAACGCGAAAACAACATATAATCAATGAGTTAATTCTCTAAAAGGTAGTTTCTTCTTGTTCTTTGGCATTTGGGGGAGATTTCGTTTTTCTTCTACCCCTCAGAAAAAAGAAGAAACTGGCTTTCTCATTCTAAGCCATTGATATTCAACATAAAATCAGGGCAGTTTCTTCTTTTTTGAGTTTAGGAAGAAACTGCCCGCAAGGAGCCAGCATGCCTGACGCTACCACCGATGAACCACGCGACATGACCGGTCGCCCTGTCACTGTGGCCAGACCTAAGCTTGGCCGCCGCATTAGCTGGCAAGAGCTGTTCCGTCAGCGGCCGGATCTGCGTCCTGATAATGATGACGGGAGGAAGAGAAACGAGGCGGCCTAGTGTCGACCTGCAATGGATTTTGGACCTACCCGACCAGTCTCAAAAACATCCAGCCGCCCGCGATTAGACACGCGATCGAAGCAACAACGGCGAGAATCGCCACTACTCTTGCTACATGAGCGGCCACATTCCACCGTTTTGATGCAGTCGTCTCCTCCACGAATGGATGCTGCCAGTGATACTTTTCCTTGGAAAATGCTTCGGAAAAGAAGATCTGACTAAAATAAGCTAGGCCCGGAGCTATCACAGTGAGCAGAAGACTCATGAAAAGCCAGAAAAGGATACTGTTAAAGGTAGCCAAATTAGTCGGATCACTTGCCAGGCGGGAGAAGTTAGCACTGTAAAAGCCAAGTGCAGCGGCGACACCGCCTGCAGCCACTAACGCTGGCGCACGCATGGCTGCATTGGCGAAAGACAGCACTTGGTTGCCAGTAGATTCAATGGCCTTACGGCGCGCATCATGCTCGCGCTCGGCACTCCTGATCCGGCTATCGTATTCTTTCTCAGTTTCCATAACGCTTTGCTATTTCAATGACCCAGCCATAACGCCGCCGTTGCGGCCAAGTAAGAAATTCCAATCATAAGATAAGCGATTTGAAGGTAGGTCATTCGGTCATCCTCCGAAAAAGGCGACCTTCCATATACTACGCTTTTTTCCTGCCCAATACCTGAAACTGAACCACGGTCTTGGAATTCTTACCCAAGATATTGTCATGGTCTGACAAAAGGAATGAGCTACCCACCAACACGATGGCGCGAAGCAGCGGGAGGAGCGGGCGATGCCTGCCGGGGTGTGGACCTAGCCCCCCCCATCCGATCTTTGGAGATCGGTTTGGCTAAGGACCGGCGTGGTAGCCACGCGCAACTTTTTTTCTCAGTTTTGATTTTTAATCAAACCGCAGCCCAAGTTTATTTCTCCACCGCCGTTGCCGTTTGGCCTCTTGCGACCCTAACTCCCCCACATACACCACCATCACAGCCGACCTGCCAAGCAGGCGGCGCGCCGGCTACGAACGGCAAAGCTACTAAGAGGGACTTCATTGACATTCAACCGAACTGCCGCGCTGCCGGCGGGCCATCGCCTGTACACGTCGCCATCCACCCTAAGGGGCTGGCGCGAAGCGTGTGCTGCCAACGACAACTACGAGTCACGCGGTAGGCCGTGCACATGGCCAACGGTGCCGGGTGATTGGACTACATCGCAAAGTCTTAATCGTAAGGTTGCACGGACGGAGCCTCAGACGGATAGGCAATACTGGATAGGCTCGACCGCTGCCAACGACAATCGACCGAGCGCTCGCTGGACCGGCGAGCCAAACTACGGCCCCGACGACGACTACATCGCGCGAAAGGCCAACCCGGGCGCCAGTCGGCAATATGAAGGTGACATCCTATCCAGGCTTGTGGCCGAAGGAGACGTCGAGTCGGCTTTTGTCCTTCGTTCAGTGGGCCAGTTGTTGTCGCCATCTGGGACCGCAGCGGCCAACGACAACCTAGCGGATGGCGCCGACCTCGAAGCTGGTGACGGCTTTGGATTGGACTACGCCATGGAGCAGGACGAAGCAGAGGCTGTCGTCGACTTGTATTCCGATACAGGGCGTCTTCCCGACGGAGCCTTCAAATTTCGCCAGCGCAGCGGCGCTGGTGGATGCAAGCTGGCAGCGAAGCATCGGAGGGAAGAACGGGAGGGGCTTTACACCGACCGCTACCTCGCACTTCGCGGCGTAGCTGCGTTACCGACTCAGCAATATTTCAGCGACGGATCCACATGGTGGCGCTCGTTGGCGCCAATGAACGGGGCGAATATACGGGAGCTCGCTGCGGCGTGCGACCGCACCGATTGGGGGCGAGTGACGTGGATAAAGTACCGCGCAATGGGTGCTCGCGTGTACGGGGCGTTGAGCATCTATAGCGAAGCCAAAGGTATCGGCGAAGGCAAAGCAACCGCCCCTGAGCACCATGTTGCGCAAGAGGTGCGCAGGTCGGAAATGGAAAAAGAGTTTCGGGCCGGAATGTCGGAACGCTCGATGATGCTCATCGATGCCGCACTCGCACGAAACAGCTACACCGGAATAGCGGCGATTGACGGGACGTCTAGGAACGGCGCCAAAAAAGCGATGAAAGCCGCAATTCGCGAGGCGTGGGAGGTAGTCTCCCGCATCACCGGCGAAAAAATGCCAAAACTGAAAGAAAAGTCGGCGGCCTAGTGCCGTTTCATCGGTTGCCATTACGGTAACAATAGGAAGTCATCTTCCCTAGTAGCAGCACCTCAGCCGCCTTCGGGCGGCTTTTCTTTTCCTCTCCAATTTACGAAAGCCAGAAAATGGAAAAGCAGCGCGTTCTTTCGCGCGATGTCATCTCTATTGTTGCGCGCGAAACTCAACTGGCGCCCGCGCTTATCCGGCAAGTCGTCGCAGCCTTAAAGGCTCGCGACAGGATCGGCACAGGGCGCCCCATCTCACCACCGACGACGCCACGGGACATTGCCCGAATATTGCTAGCGCTTTCCGCAGGCACACCCGGCAAGGCGGTCGACACCGGCGACCGCGTCGGCTCGTTGCCGCTACTGCTTGGCGACGGCGAACCTTCCGCAGAGGGCGAGATCGTCGCCATTATCGAACGGGCCGCAGGCTGGCGCGATGGCGATATCAATTTTCGGGAAGGTTCAATCCTGATCGCACCCGACGCGGAGATGGTCGACATCAGAATTCGACACTACGGCGCAGAAACGCTGATCCGGAACTACCGCGCGACGCCGAGCAAAGCAGCGGGCGCCGCTTACTTTTTCAACATTCCAATGGCTGTCGTCGCTCGAATTGCGCGCGACATCCTTCCGATAGAAAGGACCACAAATGGCAAAAGCCACGATTAATTACGACAAGCCAATTCCCGCGGCCGAGGACGTTTCCGAGGAGCTTCGGAAACTCCTGGAGCGCGAAGCGACTCTACGCGCCGAACTGTCCCGCCTCGACCAAGAATCGTCCACCATCCGCGATGAAATCAACCTGGAAATGAATCGCGACGCGCACCGTGATGCCGTCGACGCACTCCTGCGCGGCGTCGAGTACGAGCCGCCTCTGGCCACGCGGGAGAAGATGTCCCAGATCGCGAAACGCCGTCGACTGGTCAACGACGCGTTGCATGAGATATCTGCCCAGATCCGAGAGGAGCGTTCGCGCGCCTCGCGTTTGGTTGCGTCAGAATTTCTGCCGGAGCAACGCGAATGCGCCGCTGAGTTTTACCTTCACATCGCCAACGCTGCCCGCGCTCATGTTCGCTTCGCGTGCATGCGCCAGCGGCTGGAGCGCGCGGGCATCGAGAGCGGCGTGCTGCACGATTTTGGCCGTGACCTTTTCGGCGTTGCCGGCAAGCGTGACGACCACGCTGCCTATGCGTTTCGCGATGCGGTGAAGCGCGGATACGTCAAGGAAAAAGAGGTCCCGGAAGGTTACTTGTGATGGCGAGAGAGTACTATGAAACCCGCGCGGAGTTGCCGGAGATTCAATACTCGGTAGGTCCAATCCTTTCGGTCGGCGGAGTGTCTCAAAAGGTCCGCGGCGGATTGTCGGTCGTCAAGTCGAGCAGCGTCAACGACGCGCTGCAGGGCTACGTTGTCCGCTACAATAAGCCCCATGCTTTCAATGGCGGCGTCGACGTCTTTGTGAAGGGGTGTTTTGACGCTAGCCTTGCGAGCCGGAAGCGCGTCGGTTTCTGGATTGCCCACGAAAAGGGCAGCGAGATCGCATCGACAGACGGAAATCTTGAACTGATGTCTGACGACACGGGTCTGGCTTTTAGGCTCAACAATCCGCCGGCGATCCTGACCACCGAGGTGCGAAATCGCAAGCTCACTGCGATGTCGGCCGGTTACAAGCTGCTGGCGCGGGAATTCAAGACGGTCGCGGGCGAGCGTGTCCAGTTCATCCACGAATGCGACCTCGATGAGATTTCCATCTGCCGGGCGGGTGCGGTGCGGCAGGCGTTTATTGACGTAATCGACACCCGCCAGCGCGGGAGTCTGAGGGATGACGTGAAGGCTCGCCGCGTTCTGGCCGATGGTGCGCACGTCGCCCTGATGCGGGCGCTCCAGAAATTGGGAGATAACTAATGGCGGAAGGACGCATAACCTCATGGGACGAGGCGCGGGGCTTCGGCTGGTTCAAAACGTTGGACGATTTCAGTGCCGGCGGCGTGTTTGTTCACATCTCCAAAATGCCGCGGCGGACAGCGCCTCTCCACGGTGACGAGTTCTCGTTCGATATCGAACGGGATTCCCGTGGCCGCAAGTATGCGCGAAACGTGCGGCTCATATCCGCAGCGGTGACCGAGGCGCGTCGTGTTTGCGGCTGAATTGGAACGGCTCGCCACTGCAGTTCAGTTCCTGGTGCCGTCGCACGGCGATCCTGAGCGTTTCCATATCGACAAGGCCGAGATCGTCAACGCGCTACGCGACCTTGCTCACCGCAGCGGCGAGGGAGGCCGTCGATGGTGGAGGTCGGATCGACCGGCATGACCCACCCCGGACCTCGATCTTCCAGACCTCGTGGTCCCTAGGACCGGCGTGGGAGCATTGTGTGCGCATCCACAATTCAAATGTTGACCCTATGTGCCACAAACTATTCCGTTGATAGCTCATCATTCGCCAGAATATGCGTCTCCTTCGCGGCAGCGATGAAAGCATTTCTGGCGGCAGTTGCCTTCGTTGCGTCTTCCATTGCCGCACGACAGGCGTGGTGTGCAGCACGAACGGTCATGGAACCGTTTGCGGCCATCCGCTCCCGTAAGATCTCATCCGCATCGCGGGCGTTGAATATGTTTCGAATGCTTCCGAATAGCCCCACTGTGACCGGCACGGGGGCCGAAAACCAACCTTCAGACATGGCAGCGACTCCAACTCTTGGTGTCTGAAACGCGCAATCCGGTCGGAAGTTTCACGCTCGCGGTTTGTTGAACCGACAACATTGGCCAGTCGGCTGCGGGCTTTTTCATAGGATAAAACATGGACCACTTTGACATCGCGCACGCTTCTGCGTCGCGCATCGCCGGCGCGTGTGTTGCGCTTGGCATTGATCCGACAATCACCGCAGACGCGCTGATAACCGTCGCGCTTGCCCTTTGGGCGTCTGAAACCGCCCGGCTTCCCGACGCCATCGATCTTCTGACGATTTGGGCGGGAGTCCGTGATGGCCGCTGACCTTGAAAAACTCGTGGTCAGCCTGAGCGCCGACATCAAGAAATACGAGAATGCGCTTAACAAGGCGATGGGCGTAACCAACCGGCAGGCCAAGGCCATTGAGAGCCGGTTCGCCAAGATGAACAGGCGCGTCGCGTCGTCGATGTCGTTCAGCGGCAGCTTCGGCCGCGGATTGGTCGGTGGCGTGGCTGCAGGATTCTCCGCACAGGGCGTTCAACAGTTGCTCGACAGCGCGACGAAAATTCAGAACTCGTTGAAGTCCACGGGCATTTCCGGCAAGGAGCTTGAGCAGGTTTACGACTCCCTGTTCGTGTCGGCACAAAAGAATGCTGTTCCACTTGAAGCACTTGTTACCTTGTACGGTAGGGCCGCTCAGCAGCAGAAGGAACTTGGTGTATCGAGCGCCGACCTCGTCAAGTTCACAGACAACATTGGGCTTGCACTGCGCGTGGCCGGCACGGACGCAACAACAGCATCGGGGGCGTTGCTCCAGCTTGGTCAGGCGCTGGGATCCGGCACCGTCCACGCTGAAGAATTCAGCTCGATCCTGGAAGGCGCACCGACTATCGTTCAGGCTGCGGCCGCAGGTATCGATGCCGCCGGCGGTTCGGTCGCAAAGCTCAAACAACTGGTCGTTGACGGACAGGTATCATCGAAAGCCTTTTTCGATGGATTCGAGACCGGCGCGGCGATCCTCAGGGACAAGGTGGCGGGATCGGAGATAACGGTCTCTGCCGGCTTCGCCCGGTTGCAGAATGTGCTTGTTGACGTGGCTACCCGCATCAACGACAGCACCGACGCCAGCCAGATACTGGCAAACTTTCTGAGTGGCCCTCTGTCTGATGCGATCCGCGACGTCGGCGGGATATTTTCTTGGGCGGCCGAAGGACCGATTGGCCAGTTTATCGACTACTTGAACAAGGCGGTTGATGCGGCCGTGCAGGCATCCGCGGACCTCGGCCAAGCCACCGGACTTGCGAAGATTGGCGAGCGGTTCGGCGCCAAGCCATACATCGGCCAGGGCCGCATACAGGATCGTATCGATGGCGCTTTTGCAGGCACCGCAGCGCCTAAATCCAGTCGAGCCGGAACTGAACTGACGGTGAGCAATGGCTCGGTCGTTAAGCCAATCACGCTCGCAGACTACCCTGTCACCGGCGGCAAGTCCGGCCGTTCCCGCGCCGACCGCCAAGACGACCTGCAGCGCGAGATTGAGCAGATCAAGGAGCGCACGGCTGCCATTCAGGCTGAAACGGCTGCGATGGCCGGCATCAATCCGCTGATCGATGACTATGGTTATGCGATCGAGAAAGCGCGCGCCAAGCAGGACTTGCTGACCGCTGCGCAGAAGGCCGGTATTGCGGTTACGCCGCAGCTTGAAGCGCAGATAGACTCGCTGGCTGAAGGCTATGCCAATGCCAGCGTAGCGGCCGAGCAGTTGGCTGAAAGCCAAGACAAAGCACGCCAGACCGCTGAAGAAATGCGCGATCTGGGCAAGGATGTCATGGGGGGCTTTATCCATGACCTTCTCGACGGCAAGTCGGCCGCCGATGCGCTAGCGGGTGCGCTCGGCAAGATCGGTGACAAGCTGCTCGATATGGCCATGAACGACATGTTCGGCGGCGGCGGCTCCGGCGGCGGCTTCCTTAGCGCGTTGTTCGGAGGCGGGCAGTCGTCGTTCATTCCGGGCATCCTGTCCGGCGCGCGTGTTGGCCTGTTCCATAAAGGCGGGACTGTAGGCCGCGGCGGCTCGTCGACAACGGTTCATCCCGGCGTCTTCGCTGGCGCACCGCGTTACCATGGCGGTGGCGTTGCGGGGCTAAAGCCCGACGAAGTTCCTGCGATCTTGCAAAAAGGCGAGGTTGTGTTGCCGAGAGGGGCGCAAAGCCCATCTAGCGGCACCACCTTCGCGCCTGTCTACCACATAGACGCACGGGGCGCCGATGCTGCAGCTGTGGCGAGACTTGAGGCTGGTTTGAACAAGGTTAATCGCGAGATGGATTCGCGCGTTCAGGCGAGCGTGCGCAGCGCGCAGCAGCGGAATGTGAAACTGGGAAGGTAGGCTTCTAAGAGGCCACCACCGCGATAAACGCAAGCACCGTTACTGCTGCGACCAATAGCATGTAGCGGATCCTGTGTGGTGTTGCCGGTGGCGTGTCCCCTGGCAGTGCCTCATGGGCTTCTTGCACTGCTGGTCGTTCTGGATGGAGTTGCACAATGCGATCGCTGTATTGGTGCGCATTCCATGGCCCGATTTCCGCAGGTGATGGGTGCCACTCGGAATGTGCGTCCTGTTTCCGGCGCGTTTCCTCGTCAAACTGAAACCGACGCGCTCCTCGCCAATTTGCCTGGAAATCTTCTTTTGCCATGCCTGCGTTATACGCCGGTCTGGCTAAAGCTCGATTGAATGGTTTCGTAAAATTGGAGCGGCATTGTTGCGGGTGGAAATTGCAATCGCTGTGTAGAAACTCAACGGAATGTTGCGTTTTGCGACTTATCCGTTGTCATCATGGCAACACCATATAGTATCGTCGTGCACCCGAACGGGAGATGGGTGCAACCATCTCCCGCCTGCGGGCGTAGCGCCATCTGGCGTGTGAGGTCTGCGGTTCCAGTCTGTGTCAAAGACCCCGCAGACCTCAGCCAGCACCAATCAATCTATAGGAAGCCGCACATCTGTGTCGCACTGAGGGGGTCTTTCCCACAAGGATTTTGTTCACTGTGTGTTCTGATAGACATGGGCAAGATCGAGTCAACCGCTGGTGGCGGGATAAGCGAGGCGAAGAGGGACGAACTGTGGGCGTGGGCTCGTGGTAAATGGTGAAAACGTCCATGTTGACCGCGAGACTTGGCTGTTCTCAATTTAAACAATGTGAGCGAACATGATGCTCAAGGTGGATGGGAAAAATGGCCAACAAACTTAATCTCTATCAAATAATCACAGGCGGTGCGTCAATAATTGCTGCTGCAATTGCAGCCGCTATTTTCACTCAGATGCTGGGCCAAGCGGAGACTCTCGGTAAACATACGGAAAGATTAAATGGCGTAGACGCCGCTATCGCACGACTAGAAGGCGCAGTGATGAAACGCTTTGATACGCTAGATCAATCTATGGCTAAAATTGGCACTCGCATCGATGCCTCCTCGATTGATCTTGGTGCAGTCATTGCAAAGCTGGGAATAGTGAAATCGAACGAGGTCTTCGACGCCGCCGTCTATGACGGATCGGTATGGGCATTCCCGGCGGATGCTTCGGTTTCATCGAAATTTGAGCAGGCAGGCATTCCCCGAGAGCAGGTAAATAGTGCGCTTTTTGGGTATCGAGTGATGAGCCTAGATGCCATCACCCCGAATAAACAGCAATAGCGCGTTCACCGTGTACATTCATTGACTTTCCAAGGAATACGTTCCTATTTCGTGTTATGGCACGAACTAAGCGACACGCCTCCATAGGCACACTGACGCTTGAGCGCATCGAGCGGTCAGTGGGCCTGTTGCGCGGCGAGATTGCCGCAGCCCAGGTTGTCAATGACCGCGGAATCGGGACCCTTTTTTTTCATGTAAAAGGGACCCCGG
>NZ_JBMDKS010000034.1:0-43069 GCF_057809835.1 Mesorhizobium sp. FG116 | reverse complement strand
AACCGGGGTCCCTTTTACATGAAAAAAAAGGGTCCCGATTCCGCGGTCATTGACAGTCGGCCCTCGACCGCGCGACGGGATGGTATCGGCGATGGGGCCGGTGGAGCCTGCTGCTCTCTTGGACGCCGATCGGCGGCGATGCGTTGACCGTCGCCGCCGGCGTGCTGCGCGAGCCTTTCTGGAGCTTCCTGGTCCTCGTGACGATCGCGAAGGCAGGACGCTACATCGTCCTTGCGGCGATCACACTGGGACTGATGTGATGTGGCAGATCTATCGACAACTCGTTGCCGTCCAGCGCCAGATCTATCTCACCGGATCGACCGCGATCCTGCCGTGCGGGCTGGCCGTCTCGCTGCTGCTTTCTGCCGTTCATGCCGGCATGTCGGTGCTGATCGCACTGCTGTCATTGCCGCTGGTCTCGATAGCGCTCGGCAGCGTCGCCGCTGCTGGAGGCACTGAGCCGGGGCCTGCTCGCTACTTTGATCGCCATTTCGCGCATCGGCTTTTTCTCCTCGCGGTCCACCGCCATTTCACTATTGTAGCATCAAGATAACGCCTGGTGAGCAGAAACACGCTCATGAAACGGTTGCCTTGATTTCGATCATATATCGGCGGACCTATAGCCAATAGGATAACCTGATGATCGGACGCGGGCGTGATGCAGTCAGGATTGGCTTGGTCGAAGCAAGTAGGTGGCCGGCAGCGCTTGTGTAGTCGGCGGGGAAGGAGAGGCGGAGATTGCCGAAACAGCTGACGAGAGGCAATCAACAGCCTGGCTTACATCAGGTATTTCCACAACGGAGCTCGAGATGGCGGCCCTGGATGATGCGCAACTGGCTCTGATTGACCTCTACTGGCGCGCTACCAACTACGTATCGGTCGGCCAGATCTATCTGATGGACAATCCCCTGCTGCGCGAGCCGCTGAAGGCCGAGCACGTGAAGCCCCGGCTTCTCGGTCACTGGGGCACCACTCCTGGACTGAACTTCATCTACGTGCATCTGAATCGCATCATCCAGCAACACGGCGTCGACATCCTCTATGTCTGCGGCCCCGGTCATGGCGGACCCGCAATGGTTGCCAACACCTACCTCGAGGGTACCTACAGCGAGATTTACCCGGAGATCACGCCGGACGAGGAGGGTTTGCGCAAGCTGTTCCGGCAGTTCTCGTTCCCGGGCGGCGTCCCCAGCCACGTCGCCCCGGAGACGCCCGGCTCCATCCATGAGGGAGGCGAACTCGGCTACGCTCTTGTCCATGCCTTCGGTGCCGCGTTTGACAACCCCGACCTCACGGTCGCCTGCGTCGTCGGCGACGGGGAAGCCGAAACGGGCCCGCTCGCTGCCGCGTGGCACTCCAACAAGTTCCTGAATCCGAAAGTTGATGGCGCGGTCCTGCCGATCCTGCACCTCAACGGCTACAAGATCGCAAATCCCACTTTGCTTGCGCGCATGTCGGACGCGGAACTGTGCGATCTTTTCAGGGGCTACGGATACGAGCCGCTGTTCGTCGAGGGGCACGAGCCGGTCCCGATGCACCGCGCAATGGCGCAGTCCCTGGACCTGGCCATGGATCGTATCCGCGACATCCAGCGGATGGCGCGCGCCGAAGGCTGGCAAGGCGAGCGCCCTCGCTGGCCGATGATCGTCCTGCGTAGCCCCAAAGGCTGGACCGGACCAAAGGAGGTCGACGGCAAACGAGTCGAGGATTTCTGGCGCTCGCACCAGGTCCCGGTTTCCAACGCTCGCGGTGATGCCGGGCATCGCAAGATCCTGGAAGAGTGGCTGCGAAGCTATCGGCCGGAGGAACTGTTTGACGGCAATGGTCGCCTCATGCCGGAGATCGCCGTCTTGGCGCCTGAAGGCGGCAAGCGCATGGGAGCGCAGCCGCACGCCAATGGCGGATTGCTGATGAAGGAACTTGTCCTGCCTGATTGGAAGAGCCTCTCGATCGATGTCGGCAGGCCCGGGAAAACCATGGCCGAGGCCACCCGATTCATGGGGACATATCTGCGCGAGGTCATCCGCCTCAATGCCGAGGCAAGGAACTTCCGCCTAATGGGACCGGACGAAACCGCCTCGAACAGGCTTGATGCCGTCTTCGACGTCACCGACCGGGTCTGGATGGAGAAGATCGAATCCTACGACGTGCACCTGGCTCGCGAGGGCCGCGTGATGGAGGTGCTGTCGGAGCACCTCTGCCAGGGCTGGCTGGAGGGCTACCTGCTGACGGGGCGGCACGGCGTGTTCTCTTGCTACGAGGCCTTCATCCACATCGTGGATTCCATGGTCAATCAACACGCCAAGTGGCTGAAGGTCTCGGCCGAACTTCCCTGGCGCAAGCCGATCGCCTCACTCAACTATCTCCTGACCTCGCATGTCTGGCGGCAGGACCATAACGGTTTCAGCCACCAGGATCCGGGTTTCGCCGACTTCGTCGCCAACAAAAAGGCCGACACCGTCCGCCTCTATTTTCCGCCCGACGCCAATACGCTGCTCTGGGTCACGGACCACTGCCTGAGGACCTGGAACCGCATCAACGTGATCACGGCAGGCAAGCAGCCGCAACCGCAATGGCTCACTGCCGAGCAGGCGGAACGCCATTGCGAGGCGGGCGCCGGGATTTGGGAATGGGCCGGCGCCTGTGTCGCGGAGGAGGAGCCGGACGTGGTGATGGCCTGCTGCGGCGACGTGCCGACGCTGGAGACGCTTGCCGCGGTCGGCCTGCTGCGCCGCGAGCTACCTGATCTTCGCATCAGGGTGGTCAACGTCGTAGACCTGATGACGCTGCAATCCCACACAACACATCCGCACGGATTCACCGACGCGGAATTCGACGCTCTGTTCACGAGGGACAGGCCTGTGATCTTCGCCTACCACGGCTATCCCTATCTCATTCACCGCCTCACCTATAAGCGGACCAACCACGCCAATTTCCACGTCCATGGGTTTCAGGAAGAAGGCACGACCACCACCCCCTTCGACATGGCGGTCATGAACCAGCTCGACCGCTTCCATCTGACCATGGCCGCCGTCAGACGGCTGCCGAACCTTGGCGTGACTGGCGAACGGGTGGTCGAGAGGTGCGAGCAAGCGCTGGGTGAGCATGTCTCGTATGTCCGGCAATTCGGTGAAGACATGCCCGAGATCCAGGAATGGAGCTGGCCTTACAAGACGGCCGCGGAGGCACGAGCCTGATAGGGCTTGACTGGCGACGCCATGCGGTCGCTTCAGGCTTGGATGAGTTCACCGAGCGCGGCCACATCGATCCCTGCCGCATTGGCCTCGTCGGTGTCGATGTGCACCTCCGTGAAGGAGTGCGTGCCCACACGTACCAGCGTTCGCCCGAAGGTGAGGGCGCGATCATCGTCGGCGACGCGGACGTCGACATACTCGCCGTCCCGGATACCGAGCCGCGCTGCATCGGCGGGATTGGTATGGATGTGCCTTGCCGCGATGATGAGGCCGTCGGTGGTGAAGCTTCCGGCAGGCCCCTCTATCGTGACCTGAGGTGTAGCCTCGAGCCTGCCGCTGTCGCGCACGGGCACGTCGATGCCGAGCGCGAAACTGTCGGTGCGGGATACTTCGATTTGCGTTTGTTCGCGCAGCGGTCCGAGGATCGCGACACGCTCGAGCTTGCCGTTTGGCCCGATGAGCGCGACCCGTTCCGCTGCGGTCCAATGGCCCGGCTGTCGCAGCGGCGCCGCCTGGTCGAGCATGTAGCCCTTGCCGAACAGCCGATCGACGGCCTCGCGGGACAGGTGGACATGCCTCGCCGAGACCGCGATCGGCAGGCGCAACTGGCCCCCTGGCTTGCCAGCAGCGAGCGCTGCAGCCGTCTCGCGGGCGATCATGAGTTGTTCCGCCGTCTCCGTCACGAAGACGCGGACGCGGGAGCCGTAGGCCTGGATCTGCGGCGCCGCATTGCCTGACAGGTTCACGGCCGTGTTGCGGTCGTGGTCGAGTTGCAGGCCCATGAAGTTCAGTCCGTCGCAGACGCGCCGGCGCATGGAAGGGGAATTCTCGCCGATGCCCCCGGTGAAGACGATCGCGTCCAATCCTCCCATGGCTGCCGCATAGGCCCCGACATACTTCCTGGCGCGGTAGGCGTAGATCTCGATCGCGAGCTGGGCTTGGGGGTCCCCCTTCGCCGCCCTGTCCTCAATGTCGCGCATGTCGGGCGAGCCTGCCAGCCCCTTCAGCCCGCTGTCGTCATACAGGGCATCCTCGATCTCCTGTACCGACAAACCGAGTTCGCGCGACAGGAAGCCGAAAGCACCTGGATCCACGTCTCCGGAGCGGGTTCCCATCACCAGCCCCTCAAGCGGTGTCATGCCCATAGAGCTGTCCATGCTTTGCCCACGGTTGACGGCACAGACGCTGGCTCCATTGCCGAGATGGATGCTGACCAGTTGGAGGTCGGAAAGCGGCCGGCCGATCTCCGCGGCTGCTCGTTGAACCACGTATTTGTGTGAGGTTCCATGGAACCCGTAGCGGCGAAGGCCGGCATCTCGCCATCTCGCCGGTACCGCATAGGTGGTTGCGAAGGCTGGATTGCTGAGGTGGAAGGCCGTGTCGAACACCGCGAGTTGAGGTAGGTCCGGCCAGAGGCCGCGGCAGAGCCGCACGGCTTCCAGATTGGCTGGAAGGTGCAGCGGAGCAAGCGGCGTCAGCGCCGCGATGGCCTCGACCGTTTCGTTGTCCAGCGGTGTCGGCGAGGTAAATCTTGCGCCGCCATGAACGATCCGATGACCCACCGCGTCGATCGTGTCCAGGCCAAACCGCTTCAGCGCAACCGGGACTCCTTTCAGTGCTTCGCCGGGGCTGTTGAATTCAGCAAGTCCGCGCTCGTCGGTTTCGCCATGGCGGAAGCGGTATTCGCATCTGTCGTTCCCGAAGCGTTCGTAGGACCCCTTGAACACTTCACGCGTATCCGTTCCAATGCAGAAGACGCCGAACTTGAGGCTCGAACTACCGGCGTTGAACACGAGTATCTGCATGCACTGCCCCTTGCGCTGGGTGTTCGACGCGACCTTGTTCGCCGATTGTCTCGCAGCAGTCAAACGCCGGTAGGCCTGGCTTGCGTCCACCGTCTGGCTCGTGGGCGTTGTCCCGGTGCTTGCAGCGCTCGTGGTCGAGATCATGCGCAGCCTGCTGCACGGCCAGGTCGATCTGGATATCGGGGCGGCTCTGTCGATGTCGGCTGCGTTCCTGTTCAGCGAGAACGCTTGTGGCCGCCGTCGTCGCCGTCATGCATTCCGGCGGGGAGCGAGGACATCCCTCAAGGAGGGAACCGGTATTTGGAGCCAAACTTATAACAGCAAGAAGTGTTTCATGCGCGGATTGGTTGACGATATCGAGGTCCTAACCGAGGGGAAACTCATCTTGGCGACAGGCTCGGCCCGAGCCTGTCGCCAAGCTTTGGTCGGGCCGGGCCACCACCTCCGGCTTTAAGGTTGCAAACACATTGTTACACTGTTAAACAATCCGTGAGGCAGAGCCTTGATCTCCAGCAGAAACTGCCCGCTCACGCGGGCCTTTTTTGGTCTCGCAGAGAAGGTGACGCGTCACCGCCTCAAGTCGCGCCAACCTCGCGGCCTGCCGTGCAAAGCGTTCAGCGTTTCGACGAGGGCAACCTGCAACTCGCTGAGGCCGTCATAATGCGCCTTGAACGGCGTTAACCGCGCCTGCACAGCACTTCTCTCGCATTGTAACAGCATTGCCTGCCGCTCGATGCGAGCCTAGCTTCCCTTTCCAATGGAATCGGACCGCTTCGTTCTGGGTATGCAACAAAATAGGAACAAACCCCTTGGGGAGTCAAAGGCAGTGCTCAGGCAGCCGCGAAAGGCTACCGAGTGAGGTCACGCTTGACGGTGGGTCGCACTATTCCTCGCTTTGAGCGGCTTTAACCACCGATTCGACTTCGCCGCGCAGCAGGGCGTCTATTGGCGCGCCGTTGGTTATGGTGTTTTTCGTCACCAGCCACTGCCATGCCCGCCTCTGGTCGCCGAATATTGAAACCACGTCAGCAACGCCGTTTGCCGGACGTCCGTCAACGAATTGCTTCAGCGGAAAAACCGGCTTTCGGCTGGTCCGACTGCTGATCGCAACAACCTCATTGAGTTTCTGCCATCTATAGAGGGTAGATCTCGGAATACCGTAGTGTCGCTCAATCAAGGTCGGTCCTGCGACCGTTCCTGCCCAATCATCTGCAAGCTGCAATGTATCTTCTTGGATCGCTTCGGGACGGAAACGCTTCAGCTTTTTCCTGACCGACTGGGTTGCCGCCCCCACGACATCGGCCACGAAATCATTCGCAAAATCCGTTGCATCAGCCTCAAGCGACAACATGGAGCGTTGGATGACTTGCGTCTGCGACGCCAACTGCGAGGCTATAACAGCCGCGAGTCGAGATGCCACGCGGACTGCCGGCAACTGAATGGTAGGGTCGTTCTCTTTTAATATGCGTTCCAATTCAGCGTAAAGCGCGCTCTCCAGACTCACCCTTCTGGAAAGCTTTACTTTATGGGCGTTTCGCGAGAATCGACGTCGAGTTACCATTGGTCACAAACACCGGATTTCGGTCTTGGCGGGCCCGAAAGTTAACAAGAAGTTTCCCCACTACCCCAAATCGTGGCGTTTCTGCAACACCGGTTGGGGATAGAGTCCCTGCCGGCCCCAAACGAATGCAATCATTGTTGAACCCGGCGGATCGATGGGTAATGTCACTTTCGAAGGAGAGGCGCGGTGCGCGTCTTTTTCGGTAGTGGGGATGGGGCAGGGAACGCTGTCCTTCAGCAAAAAATACCCAGACCCGTTTTTTAACTTTTGACTGGAGGTCAGAAAATGAACATTAAGAGCCTTCTTCTCGGCTCCGCTGCGGCTCTGTTCGCAGTCTCCGGTGCGCGCGCCGCCGACGCTGTCGTCGTTGCCGAGCCGGAACCAGCTGAATACGTCAAGATCTGCGACGTTTACGGCACTGGCTATTTCTACATCCCCGGCACCGAGACCTGCCTGCGCATCGGCGGCTATGTCCGTTACGACATCGGCGTTGGCGATCGCGAAGGCCATCAGGACGTCACCGACGTTCGCGACGGCAGCCTGAACGACACCTACCACAAGCAGGCCCGTCTCTCGCTCCGCACCTGGACCGGTTCGGAAACCGAGCTCGGCACCCTGAAGACCTACACGGAAACCCGTTTCAACTTCCGTGACGGCCATGACACCAACCAGTCGACCTGGTCGCTGAACTTCGCCTGGATCCAGCTCGGCGGTCTCCGCGTTGGTAAGGACGAGTCGGTATTCTCGACCTTCACCGGTTACGCTGGTAACGTCATCGACGACACGATCGTTCCTTATGGTCCGTTCGACACCAACCTGATCAGCTACTACTTCGACGCTGGCAACGGCTTCTCGGCCGTGGTCTCGCTCGAAGAAGGCGCTGGTGTTGACTCGGTCGACAGCTACGTTCCGCACGTTGTTGTCGGCGCGAAGTACACCCAGGGCTGGGGCGGCATCTCCGCTGTTGGCGCTTACGACAGCAACTGGGAAGAGTTCACCGGCAAGGTTCGCTTGGACGTGAACGCTTCCGAGCAGCTCTCGCTCTTCGTGATGGGCGGCTGGGGCACGTCGGATGACGTGACCGACCTCCTGAACGGTGGCCAGAACTTCTACAAGAACTGGGGTGGCGATTGGGCTGTCTGGGGCGGCGCGTCCTACCAGGTCAACGAGAAGACTGCTCTCAACCTTCAGGCTTCTTATGACGACGCAGAGACCCTCGGCGTTGTTGCCAACGTTGCCTACACGGTTGTTCCGGGCTTCACCGTCACGGCTGAAGTCGACTACTACGACACGCCTGTTGACGATGGCATCGGCGGCATCCTGCGCTTCCAGCGCTCGTTCTAATCAGCTGACAAGCTGAGAAATACAGCCCGCGGTCTTCGGATCGCGGGCTTTTTTTGTTGGAGCAGGGGGCTGAGGCAACTCGGCAAGAACGGCCTCTACCGTCGGCGCTTCCCTTTCCCTTGACGCAACTGGTCAGTCGCATAGAGGCGTAGAGCCAACCAGCATCGCGCCACATGCCTCCGCGACCGCCAACTCCGCACGCCTCCTCGATTTCGCTATTCCAAAGCGTGGCGCATCGCTTCTTCCCGGCCGCAATTGTACTTGCGTGCAAACTATCGATCTGTGCTTGCCGCTGCTTCTCGCTCATCATTGCAAACACGGTGCGAACTTTAAGCCCGCTTGATGAAACAGTGCGCCGATGTGGCTTTCTGAGCCTTACACCTTTAATGGCTAGACGAGCATTCAAGCGAATATTACCGCTGCCGTGGCGAGCGCGGCCGAGGCCGGCAAAATCGCCGTCGGTTTCCCTGATGCCACCGTCGTGCCAATCAGCTTTAATGCAACTTGACGTTTGACTTCTGCTCTTCACAGGCCATTTCCGTTACGATCGCCGGAATCTCGTGCTCCCTTGAAGCTGCCGCTCGTCCGTGGTCGCCGCCTGAACGGTTGCGCCGCAACACAACCTCGCCTTTTCCGCACCTGTTGGGTCCTGGCGCTGTTACCTGTCTTACGGCAAGCACGGCGCCGGGGCCAAGACTCCGGACCGATTCAAATGAATGCCATTCTGGCAATCGCACACCTGCGAGGCAGTACCGAATGGCCTCGACGCGGGTAATGAGGTGAACGTTAAATACAGCCACACTTTTCCGATCAGGGGAACCAACAAGCTGCGGCGCTTCAAGGCGTGGGTACTGCCACTGGCTCCAAACGTCGCAATAAGCACGCCTCCACAAGGACGGGTAAAGGTGGCGACAATGTTTTTTCGCCTCAAGTCGGAAAGACTGCGATGTTCTGATGGCTAAATTAGCTGGTGCAAACGATCACTGCGGGGGCTATAGCTGACGGTGTGAAGCCAGCTATAGCCCGAGACCTAACCGGGTCGCTGTGCGACCAAAGTACCCACTCCCTTGCCACTCGCCGGAGATGTGCTTTACGCAGGGTAAGGAAGGATGCCGTGAGCCGCTTTTCGATTTTCTGTGCTCCGGATGGTCGATGGACCGTTTGGTATATTCGGGCCAAGGAGCCGGCGGTATTGTCTTGAACACCGCTGATCGATTTGCCAAAAACAAGAGCGGAAACACTGCGGCGGCTGCTAGAGCAACTCACCGATGGAGACCGTAAGCGTAAGCCCTCCCAGTAACAGGGCCGTCCCAATTCGGCACAGAGATAACCTAAATCAGTGGCATACAGCTTGCATTCGCCTTTTCCGATACGATCGGAGGAGCCATATGCGCATTGTTGCCCAGCCCGCAAAAAGACTAAACGGCACGGTCAAAGAGCTTTTTGACCGTCCCCTCGCGTTGCAAGATATCACTGTCGACGGTGAGGAAACCGTGGTTACCCTCATTGTAAAGGACATCTACAGCAAGGGGTCGAACCAGCGCTATACGATCACGCTGAGCGCCGATGACCTGGCGATGATCCTTGATGACAATCAATATCTGCTACAAGCTGCCGAGTAGCGAACCCCAGCCTGTCATCCTTGCTGGTCGCCGTCGATTAAGTTTATCCCGCCTCATGCAACGGCCCCGGCCGGTGCCGGGGAGCCATCTTCCGGCCCGCGGCAATCGCCATGCCGAGGACGGTGGGGAACGTGAGGGTTAGCGAGAGGTCGATGCGCGCGACGTGCTTCACGGCGGCTCTATGCCGGCGCGATCACGGCTTGGCGCCGCCGCTGCGTGGCTGGATGAAGGTTTTGATCAAGCGGCATTTTTGCGCCGCAAGGCAAGCGCTGCAACCACAGTCCAGATGCCGGTGCGCAGGATCATCGCGCCCATGGTGCGCGCTTCCCAGGCGCCACCATGCCAGACATGCCACAGAAAGGCGACGAATACAGCCAGCGTCGCCACGGCGATGCCGAGCGAAAGCAACGGCGCCCATACCGTGCTGCGCCACAAGCCGATCCCGGCCAGAACATAGGCGAACCCGGCAAGGAAGTTGAACCGTAGCACAAAGGGCACCGCCGCACCCATGTCCACACCGCCGAATATCGCCCTGCCTCCCGAAATAATGGTCAGCAGGCCGAAGATCACGGCCACGGCTGCTGCGACGGTCAGGGCGCGGGGTCTTGCGGGCATGGGAGGTCTCCGCAGTCAGGCGCCGGCGAGACGGCCATCGCGCAAATGGATCAGGCGGTCGAAACGGTCGAAGATCTTCTCGTCATGGGTGACGGTGACAATGCAGGCCTCCTGCTCAACGGCAAGCTTCCTCAGCAGGTCCATCACAAGCCCGGCCCGCGCGCTGTCGAGCGCGGCGGTCGGTTCGTCGGCAAGAATGATGCGGGGACGATTGGCCAGCGCGCGGGCGATCGCTACGCGCTGGGCCTCACCACCCGACAGCAGAGCAGGCTTGACCATCGCGCGGTGGTCGACCTCAAGATAGTCCAGCAGTTCGCGCGCCCGTACTCGCGCCTGGTTGGCGGACTGGCCAGCGAGGTTCAGCACGACCGCGACGTTCTCCTCGGCAGTAAGGAAGGGCAGGAGATTGTGCGCCTGGAAGATGAAGCCGATCTTGTCGAGCCTGAGACGCCTCAGGTCTCGCCGGAGCCATCTGCCGTCGAACACCGGCTCGCCATCCAGCACCACCCGTCCCGCCGACGGGGCGAGGATACAGCCGATGATGTTGAGCAGCGTCGTCTTGCCTGACCCAGAAGGCCCCAGCAGCGCGATCACCTCGCCAGCGCGCACTTCCAGATCGACGGAACGCAGGGCGTCGACGCGGGTCTCGCCCTCGCCGAAATGCTTGGCCACGCCCTTAACCTCGATCAGGGTATCGCCGAGCGCCATTTCAACTCCCGAGCGCAGTGGCCGGATCGACCTTCATCGCAGCCCGCACACCCAGCGCGGAGGACAAGAGGCAGACTGCGGCAATGATGCCGGCAAGGACCATGACGTTGAACGGCTCCAGCACCACGCGGCGTGGAAAGTAGTCCTTGACCGTCAGGATCAGTATCAGGCCGATCCCCCAGCCCGACGCGCCGAGGATCAGCGCCTGCTGCACGATCAGCGCAACGATGGTCCGATCAGGAGCGCCGATCAACTTCAGCGTGGCGATCTGCTTCAGCTTCTCCATGGTCATCGTATAAATGATAAGGGCGATCACGACGGCGCTGACGGAAAGCAGGATGCCGAGGAACAGCCCGATCTGGCGGCGTGCCTTGTCCACCACGGAGGCGAGCAGGAGTTCCTCCTGTTCGGCCTGGGTCATCGCGACGAGATGTTTCCACTGGCGCACGGTCGCGCTCAGTAAATCGACGTCGGCGCCCGGCTCCATCCGGGCGATGACGGCAGCGACGGAAGCGGACTTGACGGAGACAGTCCCGCGCGCGGCCTGCACCCGCTGGGCGGCCGGGTCGAGTTCGGTCTGAAGCGCCATCGCATCAGCAAGCGTCACATAGACAGCCGGATCGCCGCCCGAGTTCATTGCCCCCTCGACGAGCCCGACCACGGTGAAGCGGTGGCGGCCGAGCCGGATGGTCTCACCGGGCTCAAGGCCGGTCTTGTGGTCGGCCACCAGTTCGAAATGGCTGGCGCCGATGCCACGCCCCTCGGCTATCACCTGCGGACCGCCGGGGCGCCCCAGTTCGAAACCGACGATGTAGAGCCTCAGGGTGCGCCCGGCATGAGAAGCCTCGACATTCTGGTAATTGATTGCGCCAGCCCCGGCCACGCCGGGCATCCGCGCCACCGCGGCGCGAGTGTCCGCTGGGATGCTGGACGCTTCTGCAAAGGGGCCTTTTGTTCCGGCCTCCACCACCCAGACATCGGCCGCCGGCGCCTTCACCACCGCCAGCGCATCCTCGACAAGTCCGTTGTAGATGCCGATCATCGCCAGGACGACCGTCAACAACAGCCCCAGACCAAAACAGGTCAGGACGAAGCGGAACAGCCCGTGGCGGATGTCCTTGAGCGCGAGGTTCATGGCGCCGCGCCGACGCGAGCGCGCCGGCCTTCAGCTGCGCCTTTCGGTGGCCGGGCAACGATTGCGACCTCCTCGGGCAACCCGCCCGTAACCTCGACGCGGCCGCGATCGTCGCGGGCGCCGAAGGTCAGTTCCTCCCGCGCGAGGCGACCGTTCTTTACCGTCCAGACCGTGCCGCGGTGGCCGTCAAAGCCGACGATCGCCGTCTCCGGCACCATCAGCGCGCTGGTGCGCGTCCCGGTGGTGATACGCACCTCCGCCTGCTCGCCGAGAAACATCGCGGCCGGGCAGTCGGCGCAGGTCAGCCAGACGCGGCGCTCCTCGTTCACTCGGTCGCTTTCGAAGCCGATGCGGGCGATGACGCCGTGGAACTCGGCCGACGGTTGCGACCGCAGCCGGATGGTGCTGGGTTGGCCGAGGACAAGCTGGCCGGCGCGTTCCTCGTCGATATAAGCCTGAATCCAGATGGACGTCGGATCGATAAGGGTGAAGACCGGATCGCCAGCCTTCAACACCGCCCCAGCCTCGGCATGGCGGGCGACGATCACCGCGTCATAGGGCGCGACCAGCCGGTGGTGGGCGAGAAGGGTATCCTCTTGTTGCAACGCTGCGGCTGTGTCCAGGCTTTGTGCCCGGGTTACTGCCAGATCGGCCTCGACGACCGCCAGATCGGCGCGCGCCACATCCTCGTCACGCTGCGCCTCCTCGGCACGCTGGATTGTGGCGATGTCGCGCTGCGCCAGCCCCTGCTGGCGGCGGTTTGCCGCCTCGCGCTGCACCAGCATGGCGCGGGCGCGCACAACCGCTGCCTTGGCCTTGGCAAGATAGGCCTCGTTCGCGGCCACAGCAGCGCGAGCACGGGACACGCGCGCTTCCTGTTCGGCCGAGTGAAGAACCGCGAGTTCCTGCCCCCGGACCACGCTGTCCCCGGCATCGGCGGCAAGCAAGGTTAGGGCGGCGCCCACCTCGAAGCCCACGCGGCTGAGGATCCGCGCTTCGACCGTGCCCAGCCCATAAACGCGAAGGGCTACATCGTGTTCAGGTTGGACGATCGTCACCGTCAGTGGACGCTCGATAAGGAACAAGAAGCCGGCCCCGGCTGCGACCGCCAAAAGGAAGCCCAAAAGCCAGATGCGCCGCATGGTCTACTCTCCTTCCTCGGATAGAAGCTGGCGTTGCACATCGAAGAGCCGCAGCCCTTCGCGCTGCAGATCGAAGTCGCGCGTGCCGAGCGCCCAGCGGATTGCCATCCCCTGTACAAGCGAAGTCAGCAACGCCGCCGCGTCATTCGCGGCGATATCGTCGCGCAACAGTCCCGCTTTCTGTCCGGCATCGACCTCCCGTGCGAGCAGGCTGTGAAAGGCCATGAGCCTGCCACGAAACGTGGTGCGCAGCTCCGCGTTGGTGACATTCAGTTCGCGCGAGAACAGCAGCGTCGGAAGGGCAGGGGTCGCGGCGATCTGCGCAAACTGAGCAGCGACGAGTGCGCGCAGGCGGACAAGCGGCCCCTCGCTGGTCCTCAACGCGTCGTCCCAGGCCGATGCCAACCTATCGGCTACCTGCTCGGCCACAGCCTGCCATAGCGCGGCCTTGGTCGGGAAGTGCCGAAACAGCGCGGCTTGCGACACTCCGATCGCCGACGCCGCTGCCCCGGTGGTCACCCGGTCAGGTCCGATCCTGTCGGCCAACTCCAGAACGGTGGCGACGATCTCGGCCTTGCGAAGGTCCGCCGGCTTGCGCATGAGTTTTCCAATAAGTTAGTTATTAATCACGAACATAACTATGCTGATCCGTACCGTCCGTCAATCGCTGAGGGTCCCATTTTGGATAGATTGTCTGTACCTTGCCTCTGCTCCATCGCGCTGATCCCCTCTCGAAAGTTGCGCGACGTCATCCTCTAGATGCAGCGAGACTGAGTCTGGCCTCCATTGGGGCGAAAATAGCCCCAAGCAGGGGCCCTCATCCTGTGGAAATCACAGACGCGGCAAAAGAACCCCGGCCAAGGAGAGCCGGGGTTAATTGACAACGTCGCGTCTCCGAGAGGGACTCCGGAAACGCTTTCATATTTATCAACCGCACGTCAAACAGTCTTTGTGGTGGCGCAATAAAAGCAGGTGCCCTAGGCAGCAGGGGGAATAAGGGCAAATAGCTCGACGTTTCACGTGTCGATCGCGGAGCGCTTTAGGCGCGGCTTTTCAGTTTCTACGTTCACGGCCCAGTTCACCGCTTCCGGCACGGCATCCACTTCCCGCAGATAGCTCATCCACATGGGCTCGCCTTGGAAGATCATGTTCTCCGGATTGCCGTCGAGGGCGCATAGAGCGCGGGCTGCTCGTTCCCTTGGTCGACGTGGGTTCGGCTTTACCATGGCTGATCGTCCCACCTTACCTGACAGCTCACAACATGCACAAAAGCCGCAAACAGGCATAGTCTTCCGGACCCGTCGGCCTTCCCCTTGTCGTTTCAAGTACGGTATCTGCCTCATCGAGGTTGACTGGCCATAACAGCTTGCACTCAAACCTGGCATCCTCGGGCACGGCGACACGACGGCGCAGGGCCGTGCGCTGATTTCTCGTTCCGGTTAGGCTTGTTGGATCTGCCTGATCTGTGCCTCTTGCCGCCGAGTGCCACAAACAGCTCCACTCCAATCGGGCATTTCGCCAGCGAAAACAGGTAGATCGAGCACCTAGTAGAATTGTTGCGGAATGCAGGAGAGCGTTCCGAGTTTCAAATCTTCGTCGGCCCTCTCAACCCCAGTGCCGCCGGAAAGTATGATCGCTTCCCTCAACTCCATGCACTCATTCTTGCTCAGATCTTTCGCGACAAGAGTCATCTTGTTGCTGACCGCGTGGAGGAGGACATACAATTCCCCAGAGAATACGGAGCTGGTTGCCAAGCACATGACGGCGCAAGTCGCGATGGCAATAGAATGTCTCACTGTGCTGATCCATCTGTCTTCTGACAGCTAAGCACTGTGGCAGAGCTGCGGCAAGCAGGATGGCCTGTCCGTCCGTTGCTGAGTTTCTGAGTGGTCTCGGTTGTCGGTCGTCAGCCTCCCTTGCCGGCCATTGGATTTGCAAGATCACGTCCCCGCGTATCCAGGGTGCCGATCCCGACCAGCCGGTCGTAAACGATGGGCACGGCCTGCCGGTCTGCGGATGTTTCCGGGGGGGCGATATCGACTGGTGGAACTACAAGCGCCGGCATTTCGGGGGCGATGATGGCATCGAGTTCATTGAGGCGGGGCGCCTGATCCCGCTTTTCGACTGCAATATGCCGGCGATGCACCTCAATATTCAGCTCACCGAGACCGAAATCGCGCTCTCGCTGATCATCCGCTGAGCTTTTCCAACATTTGCACGTCCGCTCCCCTGGCCGGCTTGTCGCCCGCCTTGCACGACAGAATGAACTGGTAGAGATGGCCTCGACGCTTGCGCATGAGCTCAACCAGCCCCTTGCTGCCATCGCGAACTATTCGCAAGGCTGTGTCCGCTTCCTGAAGGAGATGGACGATGGAGCTGCCGCACATATCCGGGAGGCGCTGGAGGAGACGGCGAAACAGTCGCTCCGCGCCGGAGGCATCATTCGGCATCTCCGCGAGTTCGTCACACGCGGCGAAACAGAGAAATCCCCTGAAAATGTGCGCACGCTTGTTGAAGAAGCGGGGGCGCTGGCCCTCGTAGGTTCACGGAAATGGGCGTGCGCTCGGTGTTTGACTTCGCACCGAACACGGAGGATGTCCTGGTCGACAGGGTCCAGATTCAACAGGTGCTGCTCAACCTGATACGCAATGCCATGGAAGCCATGCGCGAGAGCGATAGGCGCGAGCTGCTCGTGCGGACCACTCGGGATGGCGACCGCTATGTTACGATCGAAGTGGCTGATTGCGGACCGGGCATATCGGACGGGGTAGCCCCTCGACTTTTCCAGCCTTTTGTCACGACAAAGGCGAATGGCATGGGCACCGGCCTTTCAATATCCAGGCGCATTATTGAGGCGCACGGCGGGCAGATCGTCGCCAGTCGGAATGGCAACGGCGGCGCCACGTTCCGGTTGTCCCTGCCTTAGCCGAGCAGGAGGCGTCAAATGCACGATAGCAACTATGTGGTCCACATCGTCGATGACGAGGAGCCTGTCCGCAAATCGCTCGCCTTCTTGCTGACGATGGTGGGTTTTACGGTCCGAGTGCATGACTCAGCGACAAGTTTTCTCGCGGCGGCATCGAACATAGGCAAAGCCTGCCTTGTCACCGACCTGAGGATGCCGGGCATGAGCGGTGTTGAGTTGTTGGAGCGGCTAAACCGACAAAATGGCATGATACCGGCTGTCGTTATTACCGGCCATGGTGATGTACCGATGGCGGTGGCCGCGATGAAGGCCGGGGCCGTTGATTTCATCGAGAAGCCATTTGAAGATGAAGTCTTGGTCGAGGCTATCAAAAAGGCGGCGAGCCGGCTTGGCGACCCCGAGACACGTGTCGAGGATATCACAGTGCTACGGGCCCGCCTCGAGCAGTTGTCTGAGCGGGAGCGTCAAGTCATGGCTCTGGTCGTGTCAGGCCTTCCGAACAAGACGATCGGCTACACTCTTTCGATAAGCTCACGTACGGTCGAGGTCCATAGAGCCAACATCATGCCGAAGATGCAGGCTCGCAGCTTGCCCGAACTTGTGCGCATGGCGATTTCGTTAGGCTTTGACGCCTGAGACGTCGGTGAAATCTGGCCGATACCGGGCCTTTAGTACTCTCGCCCCCCTCCACTTTGATCTGCCTCAATGCCCGACGTTGTCGGGATGTTTAGCCGTACAAGTCTGGTCCAAATCACACGACAATCGTGGAGTCCAATCAGATGGCCGGACCGATCGTTCTTGTGGCCGCCCCGGATGCGGTTTTCAGGCGCTCGATCGTTTTTGTACTGGCGAGTGAGCGTTTGGAGACAGATGCCCATCGCTACGCCGCCAGCGCTTTCGCGTCGCCTGAAGCCCGTCAGGCCGCTTGTGCGGTAATCGACGACGAAGCTGTCGAAAGCTGGAAGGATGCGCCCGCTCAATTCGAACAATTCGCCAGGCCCATCATCCTCCTGGTCAATCTCTTAGGGAAGGTCCCGGATGCACCCCTTCTAAGGCAACTGGTCAAACCGTTTCTTGGCGAGCCTCTCATCAGGACCGTGCGGGAGGCAATCGCTGGCTCATTCTGACACCAGTACGTGGATTCCCTTACGGACATAACCGAATTTCGGCAGGCTACATTTCGAGCGACTGTTCCCTTATGATCACTGAGGGACCAGCCATGAATACCTACGAGATTTCCAGGGCCTTCTTCCATGCAGGCGGAACGCCCGTGGGGCGGGACACGTTCCCGGCACCGTCGAGCGGCAACCTTCAGGCGCCCACGTTCTTTGCGGCCGGCAAGGAAATCTACGCGCAGGGTGAAACGTGCGGGAACCTTTACAAGGTCGAATTTGGCGGCGTG
Source organism: Mesorhizobium sp. FG116 (assembly GCF_057809835.1). Taxonomy (NCBI): domain Bacteria; kingdom Pseudomonadati; phylum Pseudomonadota; class Alphaproteobacteria; order Hyphomicrobiales; family Phyllobacteriaceae; genus Mesorhizobium; species Mesorhizobium sp. FG116. The sequence continues at coordinate 25,615 of NZ_JBMDKS010000034.1, read as the reverse complement.
CGCGTCTACCGGCTCTTGTCGGATGGACGCCGTCAGATCTCCGCTTTCCACCTTGCTGGCGAGACGTTCGGATTCGAAGCTGACAAGACCCACTGTGAAATCGCGCCGGATAGCGACCCTACGCAAGACAGGCTTAATCTACTGATTTCATTACGAAAATGGTCGAGAGTTGAGGGACTCTAGAAGGCACCTATCATGGCCCTCAAAAATCTCGGGAAGAACAACTGAATCAACTATTTGAGTGTCCTCGTGCCCAGGGTCACTGTTCGGTGCAACTTCACAATCAGGGCATCGCCGATCACCGGCAGATGTTCCGCATGTTCGATCGCCACGCACAGCGACCAAACCGCTTCGAGGACGACGCAGCCACCCTCTACCGGGGCGAGTGGTTCGAGATTTCTCGGGCCGAGCACCATTACATGTTCAACGTTCTGCCGCCGCTGTTCATGCGGGGCGAGATGTTCGCGCTACGCGAATTTCTGACGGGCCGGATCACAAGCATCTTTTATGAGCTGAGCATCGGCGGCACGGTCCGGTTTTTCCATGCCTATTGCGATCTCGGAGAAACCGGCTCGCCGGATCGGATGCGCGATGCGATCTGCGACCGCGAGTTGAGACCGGTGCGGGCAATGACGCGCGAGGAGCGCATCGAGCACATCTGGTCGAGCACCCACGATGACTATCGCGGCTATGCCGACTGGCGCTTTCCGAACGACATGCGAGGAAAGCGCGTCGTCATCGTCTATCTCTCCGGTCAAGCCCATCCCTTCAAACTGCTCGACCAACTCACGGACGACGAGATCGCGGTCAAGCTGCCGGTGCATCTGCGCCACCTCCCTGACGCGATTGCTGCGTGATGGAGGGGACGATGTTCACGTTCCCCATCCTTGCGGTTGGCAAGGTCATCGAGCGCGGAATTGCCGACGAAGGCCAATGGCGGTTTCCGCCTTCCGCTTGGCCCTTTCTCGGCGGCCGTGCACGCCCGCCCCGGTTTGTGGCTGGTTGGAACCCAAGGGCGTCTACATCATGCCGGAAGGCGGCGAACCGCTCATTATCTATTCCGAGCAATGCCATCCCAAAGGCGATATCGACTGGTGGTAATGCAAGCGTCGCCATTTCGGCGGCGATGACGGCGTCGAGTTCATCGCAGCCAAGCAGTTGATCCCACTCTTCGACCGCAACCTTCGCGCCACGCATATCAACATGGATCTCACCGAGGACGAAATCGTGTTCTCGCTGACTATTCGCTGATTCCCCTTCAACCGCAGCACCCATCGAGCGGCCGGCTTGCCTGGCCGGTCGATCGCGTGCGCCTTAATCACGGAGAAATCCCGATGTCCAACGATCCCTTCACCATCGACCTCTTCGGCAACACCGCGCTTTCGTCCGGCCTCGGACTCGGCGTCACCGCCTTCGCGGGCGATTTCGATCCTGACGACGATCCCGATCCCTTGACCCCGGCTCCGGCCATGCCGCTGCCGAAAGCCGCGAAGCCGGAGCCGTCTGTCTCCCGGTCCCGTGGATCGAATTTCTGTCTTGGCGGCGATCGCGGGCTGGCGCGTGGCTGGAAGGAGCGGGCGCGAGACAATATCGCCGCCATCCGCCTTGCCGCCGAGATCGAGGCGGCAGAGCGGCCTGCCACGCTTGAGGAGCAGGAGACGCTGATCCGCTTTATCGGCTTCGGTGCATCCGACCTTGCAAACCACGTCTTCCGGCGACCCGGTGAGATCGAGTTCCGCAAAGGCTGGGACGAAATCGGCTCGGCGCTTGAGGACGCCGTCGGCGATACCGACTACGCTTCGCTAGCGCGTTGCACGCAGTATGCCCATTTCACGCCGGAGTTCATCGTGCGGGCGATCTGGTCCGGCCTCCAGCGTATGGGATGGCGGGGCGGTCGGGTGCTGGAGCCTGGAATTGGCACGGGACTGTTCCCGGCGTTGATGCCGGCAGGCCTGCGCGATGTCTCCCGCATCACCGGGATCGAACTTGACCCCGTCACGGCGCGCATCGCCCGGCTATTGCAGCCATGGGCAAGGATCCTCACCGGCGATTTCGCTCGTACCGAGCAGCCGGCGAGCTTCGACCTCGCCATCGGCAATCCACCCTTCTCCGACCGCACCGTGCGGTCGGACCCGGCATACCGCTCGCTCGGTCTTCGTCTGCACGATTATTTCATCGCGCGAGCGATAGACCTGTTGAAGCCGGGCGCGTTTGCCGCCTTCGTCACCAGCTCCGGAACCATGGAAAAGGCAGATTGTACGGCGCGCGAGCATATCGCGAAGTCGGCCGACCTGATCGCCGCCATTCGCCTGCCCGAGGGTAGTTTCCGCGCCGATGCCGGCACCGATGTCGTGGTCGACATCCTATTCCTCCGCAAGCGCAAGATCGGTGAGCCGGAAGGCGACCAGTCCTGGCTCGATACAGAGGAGGTGCGGCCGGCGACCGACGACGAGGGCGCGATCCGGACTAACCGTTGGTTCGCCCGCCATCCGGATTTCGTGCTTGGCACGCACGCACTGACCTCGGGTCCCTTCGGCGAGACCTACACATGCCTCCCGCGGAAGGGCGAGGAGCTGGCGGCCGCGCTCGACGTGGCCATCTCCCTGCTCCCGGAAGACCGCTATGACGGCCAGCCCACTGAGATCGATTGCGATCTGGAGCATGCGGTCGACAGCGCGCCGGTCGACCTCCCCTCCGAACGGCATGTCCGTGAAGGCAGCTTCTTCGTCGACAATGCCAAAGGCCTGATGCAGGTCATCGACGGTGAACCTGTCGCGGTGAAGGTCCGTAAGGGCCGAGATGCCGATGGCATGCCGGAGAAGCATGTCCGCATCGTCCAGAGGCTGATCCCGGTGCGCGACGCCGTGCGCGAGGTGCTGAAGTGCCAAGAACTCGACCAGCCCTGGAAGGAATTGCAGGTCAAACTGCGCATCGCCTGGTCGAGCTTCGTGCGCGATTTCGGCCCGATCAACCACACCACCGTCTCGATCGCGGAGGACGAGGAGACCGGCGAGGTGCGCGAGACGCACCGACGGCCCAACCTCGCGCCGTTCCTGGATGACCCCGATTGCTGGCTCGTCGCTGCAATAGAGGACTACGATCTGGAGAACGACACGGCGCGGCCCGGACCGATCTTCTCCGAACGGGTGATATCCCCGCCAGCGCCGCCGGTCATCGCAAGCGCCGCCGATGCGCTCGTTGTCGTGCTGAATGAACGCGGCCGCGTCGATCTCGATCACATCGCGGAGCTTCTGCATCGCGATCCGGACGATGTCGTCGCCGAGCTTGGCAGCGCTATCTTCCGCGACCCCGCCGATGGTTCCTGGCAGATGGCCGACGCTTATCTGTCCGGCCCTGTCCGCGATAAGCTGAAGGCGGCGGAAGCGGCCGCCGCACTCGATCCCGCCTATGAACGCAACGTCGTGGCCCTTCAGGCCGTGCAGCCGGTGGACCTTCGGCCCTCCGACATCACCGCGCGTCTCGGTGCGCCATGGATTCCTGCCGCCGATGTCGTCGCCTTCGTCAAGGAGACGATGGGCGCTGACATCAAGATCCACCACATACCGGAACTGGCGTCGTGGACGGTGCGGGCGGGCCAGCTCGCCTATCTCGCCGCCGGCACGTCCGAATGGGGCACAAACCGGCGACACGCGGGCGAGTTGCTGACCGACGCGCTCAACAGCCGCGTGCCGCAGATCTTCGACTCGGTCACGGAGAATGGCAAGGAACGCCGCGTCCTCAATGTGGTCGACACCGAAGCGGCCAAGGAAAAACTCCAGAAGATCAAGGACGCTTTCCAGCGCTGGATCTGGTCCGATCCGGATCGGACCGATCGGCTGGCACGCGTCTACAACGACCGCTTCAACAACATCGCGCCACGCAAGTTCGACGGTTCGCACCTTCAATTGCCGGGCGCCAGCGGAGCATTCACGCTCTACCCGCACCAGAAGCGTGGAATCTGGAGGATCATCGCGGCCGGGTCGACCTATCTCGCCCACGCCGTCGGCGCCGGCAAGACGATGACCTACGCGGCCGCGATCATGGAGCAGCGGCGGCTCGGCCTCATCAACAAGGCGATGGTGACGGTGCCCGGTCATTGCCTGGCCCAGGTCGCACGCGAGTTCCTGGCGCTCTATCCGATGGCCAGGATCCTCGTTGCCGACGAGACCAATTTCACCAAAGAGAAGCGCGCCCGGTTCCTGTCGCGTGCCGCCACTGCGAACTGGGACGCGATCATCATTACGCATTCGGCGTTCCGGTTCATCGGCGTGCCGGCCGTCTTCGAGCAGCAGATGATCCAGGACGAGCTGGAGCTTTACGAGAAGCTTCTTCTCGACGTCGACGACGAGGACCGGGTCTCGCGAAAGCGTCTTGAGCGCTTGAAGGAAGGCCTGCAGGAGCGTCTGGAGTCGCTTGCCACGCCCAAGGATGATCTCCTGACTATCGCCGAGATAGGCATAGATCAGATCATCGTCGACGAGGCGCAGGAGTTCAGGAAGCTCTCTTTCGCCACCAACATGAGCACGTTGAAGGGTGTCGACCCGAACGGCTCGCAGCGCGCCTGGGACCTCTATGTGAAGTCCCGTTTCATCGAGACGAAGAATCCCGGCCGGGCGCTTGTGTTCGCCTCCGGCACGCCCATCACAAATACGCTCGGCGAAATGTTCACCCTGCAGCGGCTTATGGACTTTGCCGCGTTGATGGAGCGCGGCCTGCACGAGTTCGACGCCTGGGCGTCGACCTTCGGCGAAACGGTGACGGAACTGGAGCTGCAGCCGTCGGGCAAATACAAGCCCGTCTCGCGCTTCGCCAGCTTCGTCAACGTGCCCGAGCTGATCGCCATGTTCCGGTCTTTCGCGGACGTGGTGATGCCGGAGGACTTGCGCCAATACGTGAAGGTCCCTGCAATCTCGACCGGCAAGCGCCAGATCGTGACGTCGAAGCCGACGCAAGATTTCAAGAACTACCAGTTGGTTTTGGCGGCGCGCATCAAGGCGATCGAGGAGCGCAACCGTCCGCCGCAGCCCGGCGACGACATTCTGCTCTCCGTCATCACCGATGGCCGGCACGCCGCGATCGACCTGCGCCTTGTCGATACCGACAACGACAACGAGCCTGATAACAAGCTGAACAGGCTCGTCGCCAACGCCTTCCGCATCTGGCAGGAGACGGCGGAAAACACCTACGTCCGCGCCGACGGCAAGCCGTACGAACTTCCGGGCGCGGCGCAGATGATCTTCTCCGACCTCGGCACGATCAGCGTCGAGAAGACTCGCGGATTCTCGGCCTATCGCTGGATCCGCGACGAGCTCGTCCGCCTCGGCGTGCCGGCCTCCGAGATCGCCTTCATGCAGGAGTACAAGAAGTCGGAGGCGAAGCAGCGGCTGTTCGGCGACACACGCGCCGGCAAGGTGCGATTCCTGATCGGGTCGTCCGAAACCATGGGCACCGGCGTCAACGCGCAGCTTCGGCTGAAGGCCCTGCACCATCTCGATGTCCCCTGGCTGCCGTCGCAGATCGAGCAACGCGAGGGTCGCATTGCGCGTCAGGGCAACCAGCATGACGTGGTCGACATCTACGCCTACGCCACCGAGGGCTCGCTGGACGCGACGATGTGGCAGAACAACGAGCGCAAGGCCCGGTTCATTGCCGCCGCACTTTCGGGCGATACCTCGATCCGCAAGCTGGAGGACCTCGGCGAGGGGCAGGCAAACCAGTTCGCCATGGCCAAGGCGATCGCCAGTGGTGACCAGCGTCTGATGCAGAAGGCCGGGCTCGAAGCCGACATAGCCCGGCTGGAGCGTCTGCGCGCGGCGCATATCGACGATCAGCATGCCGTCCGGCGGCAGCTTCGCGACGCTGAGCGCGAAATCGAACGCTGCACCCGCCGCGTTGCCGAAATCGGGCAAGACATTGAGCGTCTGGTTCCGACCGGTGGCGATGCCTTCGCTATGAGCGTTGGGGGCAAGTCCTACTCCGAGCGCAAGGATGCGGGCCGGGCGCTTATGAAGGAGATTCTGACCTTGGTGCAGCGCCAGCAGGAAGGTGAGAGCGTGATTGCCTCGATCGGCGGGTTCGATCTCGAATTTGCCGGCGAGCGGACCGGCGGGGAGGGATATCGCTACGCCACCTTGTTGCTGCGCGCAGGCGTACAGGACGAGACCGAGTTGCCAGTCACCGTGACGCCACTCGGCGCGGTTTCGCGCCTCGAGCACGCCATCGGCGGTTTCGAGAACGAGCAGGAGCGCTATCGCCAGCATCTCGCCGATGCGCAGCGCCGGCTCGCCTCCTACAAAGCCCATGGCGACGGCGGTGAGTTTGCGTTCGCCGGCGAGCTGGCCGAAAAGCGCCGGCAGCTCGCAGAGGTCGAGACGGCGCTGGCGAAGGATATCGACGGCATTCACGAGCCCGCCGCAATCGCAGCCTAGTTCTTCTGTAAGCTGGATGGGCGTATCAGCGTCCGGTCACCGGTATCGCGAAAGCCGGCTCTCGTCGTCGATCAATGTGAGGCGGGATGGCGCCGCCTCGCCCCATTTCCAAAGCACAAGATTGAGATCATCGCCGCCCGCGCCGGGCGCAAAGCTTCCGACCAGTAGTCCACTATATCCGGCCTCGACGAGCCGTCGGGCGAAAGCTTGCGTCCTAGCTTCCCCAGTCGCCTTCATCTGGTCGCGCCAGCTTGCGTCGGCGAGCGCCGCGGCGTCCATTCCTTGGTCGCCTAGAGCGGCATCGTCCCGGCAATCGAAAACACGCTCGATGTCGGCGTTATAAGACACCAACGTTGTGGGTTGGAGGTTTCCGACCTGGTTTGCCTCCCGCAGCGCAGTCATAACAGAGAGCGAGGTATAGAGCGCCGACATCCCCTTGCGATTGAAACGCCCCCCATAGAATTCCGCGCCACGACCCGATAGCGGTTCGCGTGCGTAGATCGGATTCAGCGCCCGATAGAGTGCCCCTTGGAAATGCATGGTCTGGATCAGGCGTAAACGCCGGCGTCGACCGCATCGATATAGTTGAGCACGTCATCGGCCTGACCGTCACGGACGAGCTGCATTGCCGTCAGACCGGAAAAGCCCGGCAACGGCTCCGAGCGATACCAGGCATAGGCCATCAGCGCCGAGCCGAAGCGCGGCTCAACCTTGTTGAGGATCTCCGTCACTTCGCGCAGACGGCGCTGGGTCCTATCGGACCGGATGCGGTCCTTGCGCTGGATCGCGTCTTTTCCAAGCCCGGCCGTGCGGGCGATCTCTTCGCTGGTGGTGCGCAAGGCGTCCGCGATCTTGCGCGGCGAAAACAGGCCATCGTCGGCATATTGAGCAAGGCCCATAGCGCTTACCTCCATTCCGGAAAGCCAATCATTATGACGCAATATAGCGTCAATTTCCGCGGACTTCAAAACAAATCTATGAAAAGGGGAAGGGAACAGAAAATAGAAGGCTCGCTCGCAGATCGGGTGGGCCGCTGGCGCTGGCGCTCAACCGCGCCGCTCGCGATCCCGGCCCGGCGTTCTGCGCAGGGCTGTAAGCCCCGCTTGGCCGGCCAGGCCCGGATGCTCGGCCGCAGTTGCACCGGCCCGACCGCTCCGCGGGCCGGAGGGGGTCTTCGGCAAGAAGACAGAGATGGACCGGCAAACGGCCGCGTCCATAACCCTGAAAAGGAGCATTCCATGTACCTCATGAAGATGGACCCGCGCGCTTTGGTGGAGAACCCCAACCACTCGCGCCAGACCAAGTCGTCGCCGCAGGCCGACGCCCTTCTGCTGGCCTCGATCAAGGTGATCGGCATCGTGCATCCGCCTGTTGTCACACCGCAGAGAGATGGCAGCAACGGCTTCGTCATCGAGGCCGGCCGGCGCCGCGTCAGGCTCGCGGTCAAGGCAGGCATCGAAGAGATCGACATCCTCGTCAACGATGCTGACAACGACAGCGCCACCACCGACGGAGCCATGCGCTCTTTCGCTGAGAACATCGCAAGGGAGCCGCTCAATCCCGTCGACCAGTGGCGGGCGATCGAGCGCCTGATCGCTCTCGGCTGGACGGAGGAGGCGATGGCGGTCGCATTGACCCTTACGCCGCGGCGGATCAAGCAGCTCAGGCTGTTCGCCAAGGTGCTGCCCGCCATGCTCGACCAGATGGCCAAGGGCGACATGCCCAACGAGCAGCAGCTTCGGACCATCGCGTGCGCCTCTCTCGACGAGCAGAAGGAAGTCTGGAAGGCGCACAAGCCATCCAAGGGCGATCCCAGAGTTGGTTGGTGGAACGTGGCGAACGCGCTGGCCAAGACCCGCATGTATGGCAAGGACGCCAGTTTCGACGACGAGCTGGCGCGCGCCTACGGCATCGAATGGGAGGAAGACCTGTTCGGCCCGGCCGACGAGGATGGTCGCTACACGACCAATGTCGAGGCGTTCTTGGGCGCGCAGCAGGAGTGGATGGCAAACCACCTGCCGAAGCGCGGCATCATTACCGAGGCCAACAATTGGGGCCAGCCGGTTCTGCCGCCCAAGGCCGAGCGCGTCTACAGCAGCAAGCCGGCAAAGTCCGATTGCGTGGCCATGTATCTCGACCGCGACGGCAAGGTGCAGAGCGTGACCTACCGCATGCTGGAGAAGAAGAAGGGCAAGGGCGCCGATGACGATATCGGCTCTGTCCCGAAGGCCCGGCCGCCCGTCACCAACAAGGGCCAGGACATGATCGGCGACTTCCGCACCGATGCGCTGCACGAGGCGCTCGACCGCGCTCCGATCGAGGACGACACGCTGATGGCGCTGCTGATCCTCGCCTTTTCGGGCCAGAACGTGTCGGTCAGGACCGATGGCGGCCAGTCGTTGTACGGCAACAGCCAGTTGGCGAAGCACGCTGCGACGCTCTTCGACGCCGCGGGCCAGCTTCAGTACACCGAGGAGACGTTGCGCGTTGCAGCACGCCTCACGCTGAGCGAGGTTCTGTCGTGCCGGCGCAATGCCTCCAACAGCGGCATCGTCGCGCGCGTTGCCGGCGACGCGATCGGCGCGAACGTGTTCCTGTCCAACATGGGCACCGACCAGTTCCTCTCGTGCTTGTCCCGGCAAGCGCTTGAGGCTGCCTGCACCGGCACGGCGGTGCTGCCGCGTGCGCGGGTGAAGGACACGCGCGCGGCCCTTGTCGACCACTTCAAGGAGGAGCGTTTCGTCCACGCGAGCGCGCTGTTCGCGCCGGACGAAACGAAACTGGCGGCCTGGCTCGCTACCAACGCTCCCGATCCGGAAGAGGACGAGCAACCCGAGACCGCCGACGAGGCGGCCGATGCCTCGGAAGATCCCCGTCAGGCTGAGGGCGAGTTCCGCGAAGCGGCCGAATAGACGCTTCCCATTCATCTCCGATCGACATCCCGCCGCCGGCCCGTCCGGCGGCGGCTTTGTTTTCACCATCCAGAGAAGGAGGACACCATGTCCGCTTCATTGATCTTAGACCTCGCGCCGCTCGGCGCAATCGTAAAATATTCCGACGGCACGCCGCGACCGCCGGAGCGTCATCGCAAGAAGCTTGCGACATGGAAACACCGCAACAGCGCCGGTCGCCTGGTCGCCAAGCAACCCAGTCGCGTCATCGGCAACACCACGATCGCGGACTCCTTCAAGCTCCACGAGGGTGACTTCGGTAAAGGCGCTGCCGTCGTGTTGCGCGTCTACCGCAGCTTCTCCATCGACAGCGACCTGTCCTTCACCCTGGTCGAACGGCCGGCCATCGGCTCGGTGATCGTGCTCGATCGTCCCGACGGCGAGTTGGTACACGTCGCCGAGAGCGAAGCGGCCGCTCAGACGTGGCTGCAAAGCCACGGCTATCCCCATGCGGTCCTGCAGCCGATCACCGCCGACGAGGTCGCCGCCGCTGTCGTCGAGGGGAGGGCGGCAGTATGACCGCGCTCGCTTCTTCGGCTCACAATAGCGAAGTCCCCGGATTTCCGGGGGTTTCATTCGGCATCAGCGCCGACGGCATGACCGTCGCGCTGGTCGGGGATCACGCTTATGGGATGGTTCCTGCCCGCGACGGCAAGCACTTTCTGGCCAGCAGCTGGCGCATGCGTCGCCCTATGCCCGAATGGACGCGGGAAGATTTCTACGGCCATTACGGCGAGCTTGCCGACGTGGCCGCGTTCCGCGTCGCCGTGCTCGAACGCGCGGAACACCAGCGCGAATTGACCTCGCTTACCCGCCGGGACGCGCACGTTACGGCCAGCACGCCGTGGGGGCCGTCCCAGAGCGCGACCTTCTACGCCGAGGATATCGTATTTCACAGCACGGCCGGCCACGGCGGGTTTCAGCTGTCGAGCGCCCGCAACGCCAAGGTCCACCCGATGCTGCGCGCGGCAGGCGGCTGGTACGAGGAAGACGAGGCCTGGGCTATCGTCGCCATCACCTTCCCGCACCTGTTCACCGCCTTCGAGCGGCGCTGCGCGGAGCGAACCCTCAAGGACAGCTGGCCCGACGCCTGGGAGAAAATCTTCGGCACGGTGCTCCAGCCGGGGGAATCCCGCACGAAGGACCAACGTGCCTTCGAGCGGAAACATAGAAACGACTGGATCGTCGTCTCGGCGATCACGTCCGAGCATGAAGAGGGCTTCGTCGAAGTTGTCGCCACGCCGGGTGGCAAGCGGGGCGCGGGGACGGAGGAACGCCGGTTCCTGGTTCCCTCGCAGGAATATGAGGTCGGCCGTTTCGGCTTTGTCATCGATGTGGGTCGGCATCCCGTCTATAGCGGCCCGTCGAGCTTCATCGGCTGGCAGGGGAGGAACGCGTCATGACCCGTCCACCCGAGCGCCACGCGCAGCTTGCCCGCATGGAGGAAGCACGCCGGCAGATCCAGCGCCAGCTCAATATGATCGAGCGGCAGATCACGCGGCGGATGACGGCGCTGATCCCGCAATTGCAGCCGCGTCGAACCGCCTATCGGTGCGGCAAGTCGCCCGATCCGAGCGCGTTCCTCGAACGCTACCGATCGAACCTTGCGGCGCTTACGGCCGAGCGCCAACCCGAGATTGATGCGCTTTCGCGCAAGCTCGCCCGGCAGGACCGGGCGATCCTGAAATTTCGCGAGCGTTTTGACGCCCAACCCGGTGAGGCGACATCGAGCGCCAGAAAACCACATGCAGCATGAAAGGAGACGAAGATGCCAATTTATACCGTGGAAACCACCTACCGTCTGCCAGTCTATCGCAGGCGGGACTACGAGGCCGCTACGCCTGAGGAAGCCTGTAGTCTTGCTCTCGACGACGAAGGCTGGGGAGACGCCGAGGAGGACGTTGATACGTCCGGCGAGACCTATGTCATCGGAATATGGAAGGGCAGGGATGCCGCGCATTCCGGCGAGAGATCGCGGTGCCGGAGGAATTTGGCGAAACCGTTCAGCGCAAGGCCGATCTGTTCGACACCTTGGTCGCGATCGTGCGGGAGCCAGCGCGGCCGATGGGTCTGTCGCAGCACCAGTTCGAGCACTGGCTTCCGCGCGCGCTTTCCGTTCTGGCGAAGGCCGATGCGATTGCAGGCGCCCCGGTGTCAGAGGGTCCGTGACGTGTTATAGCGCAACGGGCAGGGAGTATTCGCCATGGACGAACCGACACGCGAGGCATTTGAGCGCCTACTTCGCATCGCCCGCAGCGATACCGGCCAATCGCGCCGTGTCGCGGACTTCATCCTCGCATAGTGGAACGCGGACGGCCTCGGCGGCTTCGACCTGGCCGACGTCTTCGCAGTCGACAAGGCGATCGCCCGCGACATGACGAGCGTTTTCGCCTGGCTCGCCAGCCGGGTAGAAGCCGAGTATCCCGTCGACTATCGAGCGCAGATCGATGAGATCATTCGACTCTGGCGTCCCCAGGTTTGGAGCGGGCGTCGAAGACGGCCTGAGCCATATCGCGTAAGCCGCCGCACGGCGCGGGATCCGGCTTCTTCATCGGAGACCGCGGGACCGGATCCGTCATGCGGATCCTTTCCTGCCTGTGGTCTGTCGAAACGCCGGCCCTTGCCGGTCCCCTTCGGATCAAGGTGCGCTCGTAAACCGGCAGCCGTGCGCTTCAAGGCCGCTTCGCGCCGCCTTGCGGCCGGGCCGTCCGATCTCGCCAAGGCAGGCCCGCGTGTTGCGCGGGGCTGAAAAGCCCCGCTGGCACGCAAGCCGGCCTCGCTCGATTCCGTCCGCCCCGGACCCTGAAGCGCCCGTCTATCCGCCGGTTTTTCCCGAGCACGCCCGAAGGGAGGGCCGGCAAGGGCCGGCCCGAGCTTTCGGCCGAACCGAAGGAAAGGACATCCCCATGGCAAAGAAATCCGCTCCCGCACCGCGCCCGACCGCTCGCGTTGTCTCGCTGCGCAAGGGCACGACCCTCGAAATGGTCCGCCTCGCCTGCCCAGACGCCACGCAGGCCGCCCTAATCGCCGAGAATTTCGGATCCCCAGTGATCGACAGCGACGGCATCCGCGAGCTTCACGAGCGCATGATCGTCGAGACTGCCGATGCGCTCGGCGAAGGCCTCGGCGAGCGCGCAATGCAGATCCATCTACAACGCATCGTCGGCTCCTATGTCGGTTCCGCCCACGGTGCGGGCCAGTTCTATAGCCGGGCGGTGACGGAAGCGCGCGACCTGACGGCAAAGGCCGCCAATGACCTGCGCGACGAAGACCTCGACGGTCCGGTCGGATTCGAAAGCGCCGCCCAGCGCAAGCGCGAGTTCGCCGCCGACATGGGCATCCAGGCCCACGCGTTGCGCATGGCCGCCGAAGGTGCCGTCGCGGCTTACGAGCATGTCGTCGGTGAACGCTGGAAGCCTTTCGAGCACCCCGTCGAAAACCCCGGTCACACGCTCGACCGCAAGGCGGCGGAGATGCAGATGGCGGCTCTCGGTTGAGCCTCTATCGGGCGAGGCGTCGGCCTCGCCCCTTCTTCGATCTGAGCAGGCCGGTCCCGGACGGGGTCGGCCTGTTCCCGTGTCGCCGCATGCCCGAAAGCAAGGAAGGGAAGGGAGGGAAAGGGCTGCGCCCATCGCGGCCCGTCCCGGGGGGCGGTCCTGCCGGGGCCGGCGGTCCGCGCAACGGCTCTGCCGTCCTCCTCTTCGTTCCGGCCCTTCCCGCCCGTCGCGGTGCGACGGGCCCGGTCGGGTGCGCTGGCCCTCCTCATGGCCCCGGCACTGGACCTCCGCGACGGGCCGCGATGGGCGCAGCCCCGAAACGGAGAACAAGAAATGACCGACAGGAAATCCGGCCCACGCGCCGACGTCTATACCCGCATCACCGAACGCATCGTCGCCGATCTCGAAAAGGGTGTGCGCCCATGGGTCCAGCCATGGGGAGCGCGCAACGCCGGCGGCCGGGTCACGCGACCGCTGCGTCACAACGGGCAGCCCTATACCGGCCTCAACGTGCTGCTCCTCTGGTCGGATGCAATGGCGCGCGGCTTCGCCTCGCCGATGTGGATGACCTTCAGACAGGCCTCGGAACTCGGCGGATATGTGCGCAAGGACGAAACAGGCACGACCGTCGTCTACGCCAGCCGCTTCACCAAGACCGAAGTCGACGCGCATGGCGGCGAGGTCGAACGGGACATCCCGTTCCTCAAGGCCTACACCGTCTTCAACTGCGAGCAGATCGACGGTCTTCCCGATCACTACTACCACCGGCCCGAGCCGGCCATCGATCCGGTCGTGCGCATCGCCGAGGCGGAAAGCTTCTTCGCCAACACCGGCGCCGTGATCCGGCACGGCGGCACCAAGGCGTTCTTTTCGCCGTCCAGCGACCATGTGCAGATGCCACCGTTCGAGACGTTCCGCGACGCTGCGAGCTATTACGCGGTGCTCGGCCATGAATGCGTCCACTGGGCCGGCGCGAGCCATAGGCTCAACCGCGACCTCAGCCGCTACCACAAGGATCTCACTGAGCGCGCACGCGAGGAACTTGTCGCCGATATTGGCGCCAGCTTCCTCTGCGCGGATCTCGGCATCGTTCCCGAAATGGAGCTTCGCCCCGACCACGCCAGCTATGTCCAGTCGTGGCTTACCGTGCTGGAGGGCGACGGGAAGGCGATCTTCCAGGCCGCGGCCCACGCGCAGCGTGCCGTCGCCTATCTGCACGATCTCCAGCCGCAGGCGGAGACGGATCGGGAGGCGGCCTAGGTTTCCGCTGACATTGCCGCTGCTGCGCGGCGCTTGCTGGTCGGGTGCCGGCGGCCTGCTTCGGCGCCGGCGCGGAGTCCGCCGCTATACTCGTGATGCCGAGCTTGCCGGGCGGGCACTTCGTTTCTCAAGGTAAGAAATGACCGGATTCGACCCTTAATTGGACATTCGAGCCTCATCGGGAATTCACTGCAAGCTGCCATTCAGACGCCGCAGGTTCCATCCCTTGAGTATTGGCGGGCTGCTGTCTCGGCTTGTGAACGCAAAGCACCGAAGCGGTCTCACGCTGCGTCCGCTGGATCTGTCGAATTGCGCGCTGACCGAGCGGTAAAGCCTTCCTCATTCGTCGGGGCTCCGAACAAGTAGCCCTGGCCTACAGGACAGCCCATGTCGCAAAGCATATCCCGTTGTGCGTCTGTTTCGACGCCCTCAGCGACAACGGTCAGGCCAAGGGCGCGCCCCAACTCGATGACGGCGCGGACGATGATCCTCTTGGAGGACTTCGTCGCCAGTTCGCTAATAAAGGTGCGGTCGACCTTGATCTCCGTGACCGGAAACGTTTCTAGCGAGCGCAGGTTCGAATAGCCCGTGCCGAAGTCGTCGACCGAAAGTCCAACGCCGATCTGCCTCAGGCGCTCGAAGGGGTCTCTCACGCCGGGTGTGTAGTTGAGAAACATACTTTCAGTGATCTCCAGCGTCAGCCATGCGGGTTCGGCGCTGGTCAGATACAGCACACGGTCCAGCATTTCGGCCATGTCGTGCCGCAGGAATTCCCCCGCAGAAACATTCACCGAGAAGCGCAGTGGCTTCTCGCGCTGTGCATTGATGCGTCGGGCAAAGGTCGCGACCGTGGTCAGGCTTTGCTCGGTGAGATCCAGCAGCAGACCCGATCGTTCGGCAGTATCGATGAAACTGCCGGGCAGTTGACTGCCGAAGAGGGGGTGGTTCCAGCGGATCAGCGCTTCGGCCCCAAGCCACTCACCAGTGAGCAGGTCGACCTGAGGCTGGAAATGATACTCGAACTCGTTGTTGGCCACCGCCAGCTTCAACTCCCGCGTCAATCGCACGCGTCGGCGGGCCTGCTCATAGTCCACGTCGCGAAATCGGCGCGGACCAGCCAAGGGGTCGGACTTTGCCGCCCAGAGTGCGGTCCCGGCATTGCGAATGAGCGAAATCGCACTGCTCCCAGGCTGACCGATCGCGTAGCCGATCGCGAAACGAAGGGAGACATTGGCACCTGCCACCACGAAGTCTTCGGCCAGGGCAGCCGAGACCAAAGTGACGATCGCGTCGGCACTTGTCTCATCCGGGAGTTCGAAAGTCAGGGCAAACTCATTCGCCCCCATCCGGGCCACCAGCGCAGCGCCTACATCCCGCAGCCGCCGCCCGGTTTCGGCAAGCAGGGCATCGCCGACTTCGAAACCGTACCCGGTGTTGAGATCGTGAAAGCCAATCGCGTCAAGCTTCATGACGAGAAGCGTCGCAGCGTGCTTTGCAAACTGCGCCTCGGCAGCCAAGAGGAAAGATTGGCGGTTAAGGCAACCCGTCGTGCCATCAAGGTTGGCAGCGCGATCCAGGGCGATTTGCGCCTGCCGGATCGCCGAGACGTCACGCAGTATGCCGACAAAAAAAAGGTCGTCGCGGATCCGGGCAGGTCTGAGGCTGAGGTTGTTCCAGAACGCTGAACCATCCCTCCGATAGTTTCGCAGCGTTGCGTCCACAGGTTCACCCGCCTCGATTGCGGCGCGAATGCGGGCGATCTCCGGTTGATCACGTTCATTGCCCTGCAGGTAGCGGCAGTCCTTTCCCATGACCTCGTTGCGAGTATATCCCGTCAGGCGTTCAAAGGCTTTGTTTACATAGAGCAACGGCGAGTTGGCGCCCAAGCGCTGTGCGATCGCGATCCCGTCGGACAGTCCGTCGACCAGCGTGGGAAGGATCAACCTCATCGCGTCGGAGCCGAGCAGCCCATGTTCGGCCATGGTCGAAGCGCGCTCCTTGAAATCCGATGGACGTAGCGTCTTGAATTTTGCCATGACATGAGAGATGGGCCTCCGCCCGAACCGGAGCAATCCGACGCCCAGGCGGTTTTAGGACAACGGTCAGCCGTTATCGGACAAATTGGGCCTCGCGCCGTCGCCGGAGGTCCGGAATCGATCGCGGTAGTCGGACGGCAACACTCCGACATGCGCGAGGAAGGCACGGCGCATGGCACGCGCCGAACCGAACCCGCTTTTTTCCGCGATCGATGCGATCGGCAGCCGGCTTCCCTCCAGGAGGAAGCGCGCCACGTCGACACGCGTCAGGTCGACATACTCGGACGGCGAAATCCCGACCTCCTGCGAAAAAACGCGCGTAAAGTTCCGGGCGCTCATTGCGGCGATCTTCGCCAGGGCAGTGACCGAGAGGTCCGCCGACGGATGGTTCAGGACATATTGCTGGACTTTGTAAAGGCGGCTGCGGTCGATCGCCTGGGCCGCGAGATGCACGCTGAACTGCGATTGGTCACCTGGTCGCTTCAGGAATACCACCAGTCGGCGCGCGACGTAGAGCGCCACTTCCCGACCCAAATCCTCCTCGACGAGCGATAGGCCGAGATCGATCGCCGCACTGGACCCGGCCGACGTAATCATCGCACCGTCCCGGACGAACATCCGATCGCCTTCGACACGCGCTGTAGGAAAACGCTCAGCGAGCAGGGACGCAAACTGCCAGTGCGTCGTCACGCGCCGGCCTTTGAGCAGCCCCGCCTCACCAAGCACGAATGCGCCCGTACACACAGACCCGTACCGCCGCGTCTGGGGAGCCCTGCCGGTCAACCAGTCAACGACCTGCTTGCCCGGGCTCTGAGGAACTCCCACGCTGCCGGCCACAAGCAGGGTATCAGGGAGATGTGGACACGTATCAAAGGCGAAGTCAGGCAGCACTCGCAACCCGGAGGCGCAGCGGATGACGCGATCAGTCTCGCCAATGATCGAAACTTCGTAGAAGATTGTGCCGGATCTCGCGTTTGCTTCGGCGAACACGTCCATGAGACCCGCAAGTTCCAGCGAGTGGACATCGGCAGGCACGAAAATGACGACGCGCATGAGGATAATCTCCTCACCTTCTGCCAGACCCGAAGTGTTCGACGACATGGGTCGCCGACACCGGTCCATTCTGCAGACGGTCGCATAACGCTGCTAAGTCGTCAAAGTGAAACAGGTCGTATGCCGGCCGGCGCAACGCAGCACCGTACTTATCCTAGAACGTCGACTTGGTACGACAACCAGGACTATTCTCCGTACTGTAGACGCTCATTGTGGAGCATTCTCATCGAAGTCTGTTCGCTTGTGCGAACGACCGCTTTTCGGCGGGGGCTCCCGAAACCCGCCCGTCCGCTTTCCACCCAACAACTGTCGAAGCATTGCCCGATAGGACATCCTTGAAGATACAGCATGCAATCGGGGTGGCATTCGTCATTCAAGTGCATTACATTGCTCTTAGAAGGAGGCGATCATGCCTGCAAACGCATTAGTTCAGACGCGGATCGACGCAGAGGTCCGCGACCGCGCATCGGTCGTCCTGGAAGGAATGGGCCTTACGGTCTCGGACGCGGTCCGCATCCTTTTAACCCGCACGGCCAACGAGGGCGCGCTCCCGCTCGAACTGCTGTCAAACAGCGAGGTCCACGACGCCTGGTTCCGCGCCAAGGTCCTGGAGGCTCTGGAGGACAGCCGCCCCGACATTCCCGACGATGAGGTCGAGGTGCATTTCGCCGAGCGGCGCGCGTCCGCGCGGCGCAAGATGGGTGCCTAGCACGTGAGGCTGACCTGGTCGGCCTTCGCGCTCTCCGATCGCGACGACATCTTCACCCATATCGAAGCTCAGAACCCCGCAGCGGCGGTCGCCATCGACGAGCGGATCGTCGCGGCGGCGCAACGTCTTCGCGATTTTCCCGAAAGCGGCCGCCCGGGCCGCGTCTCCGGTACGCGCGAACTGGTCGTCACAGGAACGCCCTATGTCGCGGCCTATCAGGTGACCGGCGAGACGGTTCGGATCCTGCGCGTGCTGCATGGCGCCGAGCAGTGGCCCGACGAGCTTCCCGACGGCTGAGGTCACGCTGTTTCCGCGCCCGGCAGGGCGCACCGTTGAACCCCCGCCTTCTGGCGTGCTCGCAGCAGGTAGCACGGTTCGGGCGCTTCGACGGCTCGGGACCAACACGGGCATCGTCCTTCACGCTCGGCCGCACCGCGTGATGGTGCTTGATGAAGCAGGCTGAGCAGTTTGACCCGGACGCTGCGCTGGCCGATGTCGGCGAACATTCACCCGGCTGCGGCCTCGGACGTCACTGTCCGCGATGCGGACGGGCTATCAGGGGGCGTTGGCTGGTCGTGTCCGGGCAGGCATCCGGGAGAGGGGAGGGCGGGGGTCGGCGCATTGTTGTCGTCGGCGCTGTCATTGAACGCACCCGATGAGCGTGGGGCCATGTTCAGGCACGGTCCCGCCTTGCGGTTCGGTGCGCCCAGGCGGCCTCGAAAGGGGCTGGTGTGACCGAAGGCCGACTGCGTCTCGATCGCCTTCCCGCAACGATCGGCCCCGGCAATTTTCCGCCGGCGGCTGCGCCGCCTTTGCATCGCGAAGCAAAATAGCCGTTTCCGGCCGCCCTCCACGATGTTTCGGCCCTGCGGGTGCGGGGTCGATCGCCTCCGGTCCTTACACCGCCATCGAGGCCGCGATGGGCGCGGTCCGAGCAAACCGGAAAGGTACCTCTACCATGGCTGTCATCGGCGAATTCACGACCAGCGGCAACAACAGCATCGCCGGCTTCGTCCGCACACTCAACGTCAGTTTCAAGTGCCGATTGAACCCAATCGAGCGCGTATCCCGCGACGCCCCGGATTTCCGCATCACTGCCGGAAACGGCGTCGAGGTCGGCGCCGGCTGGAAGGCCATCTCGGACGACGGCGAGGAATACGTCTCGGTCAAGATGGACGATCCGAGCTTCAACGCTCCGATTTCGGCGGCCCTGTGGCCGAGCGAGAAGGAGGGCGACTATGCCCTGATCTGGAGCCGCCCGAAGCGGCGCGACGCCTGATCCCAAGCGTGAAGGAGCCCCGTCGCAAGGCTGGGCTTCAGCCGCGCACGATGAAGCCGGATCCGGGCATCGAGCCCGGCTCCGGCTTGCAGAGCGCTTAACCGGAAACGGGGGTCTGCTCTGATCGTCCCATCGTGCCATGGCGTTCCGAAGGCCTCAAGGACGAGCGGTACCCCCAATTTTTCAGCCGCCGCCCAAAGGGACGTCGCCAGAAAATCGGCTCCCCCGCCCGCCGCTGGCGGTCGCTGTGCGATCCTTGACCCCTCCGGCCCGCCATGACCGCCGGCGTCGTCCTTCACAAACATTAAGGAGATGACGATGTCGATCGATCAACACATTGAGGAGCTTCGGGCCGAGCTGCGGAACGCCGTCGACCGCGACGAGCGGCGCTGGGTCGAGGAGGAGCTGGCGATGGCACTGGCCGAACGCGAGGCGATCTGGGCCGAGCAGGAAGGCCTCGCCAGCAGCGAGCCGCCCTTTTAAGGACAGCGTCTCATCCGTGACGCGCCAGTGGCCTCGGTCGCCGCCGCCTCCTTACAGCATTTGCACAAGAGCTGTCTTTGCTGTAAATTGCAGCAAAGTCAAAATTATCAGGAGGTTGTTATGCCGCGTTCAGGTAGATCCTATTCCACCAGCGAGTTGTCCCGGAAGTCTGGCGACATCATCGCCGAGGCGCTGCGCCGGCCGGTGACGATCACCCAGCGCAACAAGCCGCGCCTCGTGCTTCTTAACATCGAGGACTATCAGCGGCTGATGCGCCAGTCGGACATGCGGACGGCCGGAACCATCGAGACCATGTCCGACAGCGTGTTCGCCGAGTTTGAGGACGCCGTCGAATCCTATGCGCAAGAGGATGAGACAGGGCGGCCATGAGGTACAACGACTTCCGGATCGCAACCGTCATCCGCTACCCAATCTATGGGCGCGGTAAGCCAGCACCGGCGAGACCGAGGGCCGCAAGGAGCGGGGCCCGTCGCGGTCGGAATACGCATCGCACGTGCGAATGGCGATCTCGTGCTATTTTTTCCGATCACCAGCCTGGAGCCTGAGACGTCGCGGTTCGCGGCGGAGATTCCAGCAATCGAAATGCGCCGCGCCGGACTCGATGCCGACGGGCGTCTCTGGATCATCCTTGACGAGTTCAACTCCGATATCGTCGGCAAGTCCTACTATCTCGAACCCGAGCCGCCGATCGGCCGCTTCAGCAAGGCCTTTTTTCTGCCGCTACTGCGCGATTTCGTTGCGCGGCGGCGCAGGAAAGTCACCGAGGTCAACCGCGTCCGTTAGAGTCGGGCTTGCTGTAGCCGCGCCGCCTCTTCGCCCCGGCGAGTCGGTCGAAGGCGAAGGCCGCTGCCTTCGGTGCGTCGAAGGTCTCCATCATCGACTGGCCGCTCGTGCCGATGCGACCCCAGTTGCGGATGACGGAAGCTCCGCCGAACAGGGTCGGCTGGAGAACGAGCACATAGAAGCGCCGCATGTTTCGCGACGGGTCGATGCGGCGAAGATGAACCGGACTTGCTTCCTCATGTTCCATGACCGGAGCCTCGCTTCCTTCGGAAGCTGCGTCCAATGACATTGTTGAATCGATCCCGTCCGAACGATTCATGATCGTGATGGATAGCTGGACGTAAGGGACTTTGCAGCCTTTTGACTGTTTCCCCCTCAACTTTAGGCCCTCAGATCGGGCTACCTTGTCCGATCCTGCGCCATCGGCCTTGCCATACTGTGCCTCATGGTCGCGTTGTTCCCGAATGGGCTGTGCACGTTGACGCCCCCTTTTGCCAAGTTGACCTGGGACGAACTACGCCACGTCGCATTCGGCGGTTCCCACTCACGAGCTCAGAAAGCAGGAATGGGTACCGCTTCCTGACGAGAGCGCCCTCGCTTTGCGAGAGAAAGGGCTCGCTCCCCAAGCCACGGGTGCAACGGCATTTATGAATCGCGGAAACTGGACTGATTTATTATTATGTGCATTGGCATCCGGACAGAGATCGGTTCTCGAGAAAGCTGATGTCAGCTTTCTTTAGCTGCCTGTCCAGATCCACCGGATAACTCGCCCACCAGCACAAGCAGGGACTCAACGGCTTCCGGCCGCATTCGCGACATGAGCCGCATGAGTTGGATTCGATTTTGCGCCTCCTCCGGAGTTTCACCAAAAAGGTGAGGAGCCGCCGCGAAGATCATCTCCATCGGTTCGAAACCAAGTATTTCACTGAGATGAATCAGGCGGGTGACGTTCAGCTTCGCATCGGCGCGCTCATATCGTCCGTAGACTTGGCCGGAAATTCCCAGCAATTCTGCAAGTTGCTCGCGGGTCAGACCTGCTTTGCGACGAACCTTTGCAAGGAACTCACTGAGGGCAGCGTCCATTTCGCTGAGCGAAACAACACCATCCAAGCCTTCCTTGCGCCATAGCGGTCGCTCGAAGTAATCCGGTTCGCTGGTCTCAACGAGACCGCGTTTCGAGCGAAATTCCTCTAACTCCCGTGCGGCCATTCACCACCCGATTGCCGTTAGCGCGCGACCATCGCGCCATTCGTGATCGACCTTATTGGTCTTGGCCGCGACGTCCCAGCAGCCCGTATAGGTGAATAGCGAAACCCTCCCCGATTGCAAGGTGGGTGCTGCCCTGAAATCGAGGCAAGCCGTTGGGGAGGACAAGCTTATGGAAGTAAGCTTTTAGCTTATATATTTAAGGGATTTACGGCCTATGTGAGATATTTCATTAGCAATGTGCTTGGCAGGATACGGAAAAATGTGTTACATTTTCCTGCAATCGAGGAACCAGTCCTCGATTCCCGGCCTCCGGCCGTAGCCCAACAGGGGGCGTTGATGAGGACGTTGTGGGAATGATTTGCAGGGCCCGTATAAGGCGCGAGCAAGTTGCCCACGTTCGTCTTTCCGACGAAGAGTTTTCGGCTTTGAAAGCGGCTGCAAGACATGCAGACATGTCTGTTTCCGCTTTTCTTCGCTCCCTGGCGCTCGAGGGTGCGGGGAAAGCGCCATTCCTGAGTCCTTATGACGAGGCGCTTTTCCAACTGCTTCGCCAAGACCTGCGCTCGATAGGCAATTGCATGGACCAGTTGACGCGGACCCTGAATATTCGCGGTTTCGTTGCAAGTGTCGAACTTGCTGCGGCGATAAGCGACGCCAGAGCAGTTGCGACCACGGTCGGAGTCGAACTTTCATTGATGACGAAAAGCGCCTCTGTTCGGCGTCGGGGCGGAAGAGGCTGATGGAATTCCTTCCGGGCGCCTTTGAACGTGAGTGGGAGCGACGGCGCGGGGCGCTGCTTCACGAACTCCAGGTAGGACGGGACCGGACGTTCGAATGGAGCTGGCGCAGAAGGGCAGGGACAGCAGACCTAGCCGAAACACCCGGCAGAAGGCGGCGGCGTTCCAGCGGATGGGAGGGCTTGCGGTCCAAGAGCGAAAAGGAACCCGAACGGTCCATGCATCGGCGCTTCGAGGCACTCGCCCGTGGTAGCCAGCCAGTGGTCGTCAAGGTTGCCTCTTACGGAGGAGCAAGTCGTGTTGGTGCGATGATCAACTACGCAGCTCGCGAAGGACAGCTCGCAGTCGAGAACCAGTATGGCGAGCAGATTTCGGGCAGGAGTGCTCTATTGGATATTCGAACCGGGTGGGATCATCTATTGGACAACCGCGCCAGCAGCAGGGACGTCGCTCTCTTCAATGTCGGGCTCGCTCCTGCAGCTTTCCAAGATAGAGACAGCTATTCAGTTGCCCGCAAAATCCTGAAAGCAGGACTTGGTGACCGGCGCTTCGTCTTTGCCATCGATGAAGGACAGGAAAAACTTTCGTTGCGCGGTGTTGTTGTACTTCACGCGGGAACTGGGGAACGTCTGACTGGTGACAGAAAGGCGGCCGAGATTGTCCAACAACGACTTGTCAGAAGTGAATTCGGAAGTTGCATCGAAACATGTTTTCAGTTCCATGGCTATGGCAACGGCGTCCGGTTCGCGACGATGCGTGTGCGCGATCTCGTCGCTCGTTTTGAAGGAGAGGTCCAGGACGAGTCTGGCCGCTCAATCGGCGCGCAGGAAATCGCCAGTGCCCTTGTCCAGCTGGATTGGCGCCATGAAATGCACAGTCGCAAGGGTAGGGATGTCTTGCATCTCATTGTCTCTGCGCGCACCGGAACCGACGTCGTTGCATTTCAAGATGCTGTCAGAGGTTTTCTAGGGGATCAATTTGCAGGGCATCGCTATGTTTTTGCCGTCCATGATCCATCGCACGATCCCAAGAAGGTGGTGGAGGGTGGCCAGCGACCCCATGTTCACGCCCATGCCATCATCACCATGCGCGCCGAAACAGGGGAGCGCATCGTGACCAGCCCACAGGTCTTCCGCAAATGGCGAGAACTCATGGCGGAGAGGGCCCGCGAGCATGGCATCGACATGGAACTAACAGATCGGCGAGATCAGGCGAGCCCACCGGCCTACACACACAATCAGGTACGGCCGGTGAGCTACGCCGGACGGACCAAACATGAAGGCACGAGTGAAGCTGCACAGGCGCGCTACGATGCGAAGCGCCGGAACATCGAGACTTCAACCACAGCTGAGCGCAGCCGTACCTATGTGGCCGCGGCTAAGGCAGTATGGCGCGATCTTGCATGCGTTCCCGAAGACAAGGAACTTAATGCGTATGCAGCTGCACAAGTCGCCCGCTTCAAGATTGCTCGGCACAATATCGAAAGGACATCGTTAGACGTCCACTCGCCAGGTAATGCAGAGATTTTGAAATCCCTCGCCAAAGTAGAAGAGGTCGCCATGCAACGGATGACACGTCCCGAATTTGAGGCATACGAGAGGCAGGTCGAGACCATGCTCACCGGCTTAGAGGCGAACTTCCCACCCTCGGAACGACATGACTATGAAGAGATTGCTGCAGCCGCGCGTGATATTGTCCAAATTCGTAGGGAATATCTGGAGCTTAAGGAACAAGAGACACAAGCACCATTCAATAAGCGACCGGAGAGCCAGAGCGAACCGGCACGCGGAGTCAAAGAAAGATACGAAAGGGAACACGGCGACCCTGAGCGTGAAACCTAGGCGCCGGCTGACGCTAGACATGAAAATCGATCGTACTGCGCCGCTCTAACAGCTTGGCTCAGACCGCCGCAACAAAGAAGGAAAAACCACCCACCTTGGCTGAAACCCCCAACCCAAACCATACAGGAAGGTGGGTCACTTCTCGACGAAGATCGAGACTCAGTCCGCTGTGGAAATCAACAATAGTAGGCCTCATTAGCTGCCTGCCCTTGTATTTGACGGCAATGTGCCCTAAATTTCGGGGCAGATTGCCGGAGTCGGTTTGTGGCCACCGTTACTACTGTCATTGAAGAGGTCTCACGCAAGCTCGGCGGGCCGAGTGTCCTCGGGGCGGATATCCGCTCGCAAGCGGATCTCGCCATGATCGTCCGGCGGAGATTGCCATTGGCCGCGCTAAAGGGGTTGTCGCGGGCAGGTCTCAGCGATCAGGAGATTGAGCGGTTCGTTATACCACAGCGTACACGCCGCCATCGAGCCGACAAGAACCAACCGCTGACGGTTGAAGAGTCCGACCGGGCCGTGAGGTTGGTGCGTGTCCAAGCGCTTGCGGAAGAGACCTTTGCGGACACAGCAAAGGCCAATCGGTGGCTGCGCAAGGAACTGAGCGAATTGGGTGGGGAGACGCCTTTGAGCGTCGCTCAGACCGAGGCTGGCGCCCGCGTCGTGGAAACGATCCTTGGGAAACTTGCGTGGGGCGCCGCAGCCTGATGCGGCTGTGGCGGCTTTCGAGCCTCCAGTATGCGAATGCGCTGGACGGTGGCTATGGCCTTCTATTCGACGGTCGTTGGAACACCGTCGGACATCCCGTGACATATGCGGCGACGTCGCCCTCGCTTTGTATCCTGGAAAAGCTGGTCCACGTTGAAGAGCCCGCGCTCCTGCCAGAACTTGCCATGGTTATGTACGATATCCCGGATGAGATGCCGGTCTCGCATCGAACAACCGATGAGCTTCCTGTTGAGTGGCGGCGGCATGAAGCTATGACGCAGCGCCTTGGCGACGAATGGCTCACGGGAATTGATACCGCGCTGCTCTTCGTTCCATCGGCAATCGTACCGATCGCGGATAGTCCTGATTGCAATGTCTTGATTAATCCTCGCCATTCCGAAGCGACAGCGATCCAGATCGCAAGGATCGAACCGTTTGATCTGGATGTACGGCTATTCAGGGAATGAATCTTCGGGCTAGTCACAGCCGATATTGAAAATAATCGTTGTATTTCAGTTATTTATTAAGTTCCATAAGATAGATTATGCGACTTTTACATATTGGTGGGTGCGTTCTATTTTGAACTGCGACTTCGCAGCGATACCAATGGCTTGTCGTAT
>NZ_JBMDKS010000033.1:0-44636 GCF_057809835.1 Mesorhizobium sp. FG116 | reverse complement strand
CCGTTTGGACGAAAATCACCCCTTGAACAGGGTCCTAATTCCACGAAAAAACACAAACAGTGGCACCAGCCTGACGCGATGTCGGGGTGAGGTCTCACCGCCGCCGAAATCCAGGATCGTCATCACATTGCGGCGCGTGGTGCCGGTCAAGATCGTCCCTCAGGTCGACATTGACCGGCAATTCGAGCCATCAGACTGCAACGCCGAGTCCTAGGATTTCGTTCAGTAGGTGCTGACTAGGCCGATCGCCGCGTGATCAGTGCCCGATCTACGCCATCCCGAGAGCGGCCTTGTACAAGTCCAGGATAGCCTCTTCCTCTTGCCGCTCCGCCGCATCCTTTTTGCGGAGACGGATGATGGTTCTTACTGCCTTGGTATCGAAGCCCGTTCCCTTCATCTCCGCAAAGATCTCTTTTATGTCCTCTTGGATCTGGGACTTCTCCTCTTCGAGGCGCTCGACCCTTTCGATGAATGCACGAAGCTGCCCTGCCGCGACAGTCTGGCTGGTCTCTGTGATCTCGTCTGCCATGTAAACTCCACTCGATGCTTGTGTGCCCTTCTAATCATCCGGTTTATCAGGAGGGCTCCCGATAGCGAATCTTTAGGCTATCCCTAAGAAAACTCTGCTTAATTGCCTTTCGGGAGACCTAGCCAAACGTGTGAAAATCGTCGGCGATGGTCTTCTTTTCTTCCTCGAGCCGCTCGATGCGCTCGATAAAGGCACGCAACTGGCCGGCAGCAACGGTCTGGCTGGTTTCGGTGATGTCGTCGGCCATTTCATTCTCCGCGTTGTTTGGAATTGCCGCGACTCGCGAGAGCAGCAGCCACTTTTCGTGGGGTTCGATGCCCGACAAGGTGCTGGCTGGTCAAGCTGTTTGTGAGGCACTGGCAGGCTTGTTGAGAAGCCTGCCTTACCTGGTCTGGTGGCTGGCGCTAGCCGAACACGACAAGCAGATCCTTGGCATCGATCTGGTCGCCGGTGCGCACGAGTACTTCGGCAATGACGCCGTCGCGTTCCGCATGCAGCGCGGTTTCCATCTTCATGGCTTCGATGGACAACAGTACATCGCCTGCCTTGACCGCCTGCCCGGCCGCCACGGCGACCGTCGAGATAACCCCAGGCATCGGCGCGCCGACATGGATGTCGCTGCCCGGTTCGGCCTTGCGCCGGGCCTTGACGGCGGAAGCACCGTGCGCCCTGTCCGGCACCTTGACCCTGCGGGGTTGCCCGTTCAGTTCGAAGAACACCGTCACCATGCCCTTGTCATCGACATCGCCGATGGCCAGGCAGCGGATGACCAGCGTCTTGCCCTTCTCGATATCAACGAAGATCTCGTCCGTTGACTGCATGCCGTAGAAGTAGGTCGGCGTCGGCAGCACGCTGACGGGGCCGTAGGTCTCCTGTGCTGCCGCAAAGTCGGTGAACACTTTCGGGTACATCAGCCATGAGGCGAATTCGAATTCGGAAAGCTTGCGGCCGAGCTTCGCCTCGACCTCCTTGCGGCTGGCGGCAAGGTCGGCCGCCTTGAGCAACGAGCCTGGCCTGGCCGTCACAGCCTTGCCACCCTTCAGCGCCTTCTTTTGCAACTTCGCAGGCCAACCGCCCGGGGACTGGCCAAGATCGCCGCGCAGCATGGCGACGACCGAATCCGGGAAGGCGATGTCCTTGGCCGGGTTCTCGACGTCCGCCACGGTGAGGTCTTGGCTCACCATCATCAGCGCCATGTCGCCCACGACCTTCGATGAGGGCGTCACCTTGACGATGTCACCAAACATCAGGTTCACGTCGTGATAGGCCTGCGCCACTTCGTGCCAGCGCGTTTCCAGCCCGAGCGAGCGAGCCTGCTCCTTCAGGTTAGTGAACTGGCCGCCCGGCATCTCATGCAGATAGACTTCTGAGGCCGGCCCCTTGAGATCGCTTTCGAAGGCGGCGTACTGGTTGCGTACTGCTTCCCAGTAGAACGAGATTTTCCTGATCCAATGCGGATCGAGACCGGGATCGCGATCTGTGCCGCGCAGAGCCTCAACGATGGAGCCGAGGCATGGCTGCGAGGTGTTGCCGGAGAAGGCGTCCATTGCGGCGTCGATGGCATCGGCACCGGATTCCACCGCGGCCAACACCGTAGCGGCCGAGAGGCCCGAGGTGTCATGCGTATGAAAATGGAGAGGAAGGTCGGTTGCTTCGCGCAGAGCCTTGAACAGGACCTTGGCGGCCGCCGGCTTGAGCAGGCCGGCCATGTCCTTGACCGCGATGATATGCGCGCCTGCCGCTTCCAGTTCCTTGGCAAGCGAAACATAGTATTTGAGATCGTATTTGGCGCGGGCAGGGTCGAGGATGTCGCCGGTGTAGCACATCGCCGCTTCGCACAATTTGCCTTCGGCGACGACTGCATCCATCGCGACGCGCATGTTGTCGACCCAGTTCAGACAGTCGAAGACGCGGAACAGGTCGATGCCGCCCCTGGCGGCCTGCTTGACGAAATGTTGGACGACATTGTCGGGATAATTGGTGTAGCCGACGCCGTTTGCTCCGCGCAGAAGCATCTGCAGCAGAATGTTCGGCGCCCGCTCACGGATCAGCGACAGCCGCTCCCATGGGTCTTCGGTCAGGAAGCGCATCGCCACGTCGAAAGTCGCTCCGCCCCAGCATTCGAGCGACAGAAGTTGCGGCAGCGCGCGCGCATATGTACCGGCGATACGGGTTATGTCATGCGTGCGCACACGGGTGGCGAGCAAGGACTGGTGGCCGTCGCGCATCGTCGTATCGGTCACCAGAACCTGCTTCTGCTCGCGCATCCATTGCGCGAACTTCTGCGGTCCGAGCGTGTCGAGCTTCTGAAGCGTGCCGTCAGGAACTGGACCCGTGAACCACGGAATAACGGGCGCCGCCGCGTCCGGGTTAGGCTTGGGGCGGCCGCGCGCTTCCGGGTGTCCGTTGACCGAAACGTCGCCGAGATAGTTCAGCAACTTGGTGGCGCGGTCCTGCCGCTTCACATGCGTAAACAGTTCAGGCGTCGTATCGATGAACTTCGTCGTATAGGAATTGTCGCCGAAGCGCGGATGATTGATGATCGCCTCGAGGAAGGTGAGGTTTGTCGCCACGCCGCGGATCCGGAACTCGCGCAAGGCCCGGTTCATGCGTGCGATGGCCTCACCCGATGTCGGTGCCCATGCTGTAACCTTCTCAAGCAGCGGGTCATAAAAGCGCGTAATGACCGCGCCTGAATAGGCGGTGCCGCCATCAAGGCGTATGCCGAAGCCGGTCGCCCCGCGATAAGCGGTAATGCGCCCATAATCCGGTATGAAGTTCTGTTCCGGGTCTTCCGTGGTGATGCGGCATTGCAAGGCATGGCCGTTGAGACGGATGTTTTCCTGCGCCGGCACGCCCGATTGCGTTTGGCCGATTGCAAACCCGTCAAGAATGTGGATCTGCGCCTTGACGATATCGATGCCGGTCACCTCCTCGGTGACTGTGTGCTCGACCTGGATGCGCGGGTTAACCTCGATGAAGTAGAACTTGCCGGTATTGACATCCATCAGGAACTCGACGGTGCCGGCTCCGATGTAGCTGGTCTCATCGGCGATCTTCAGCGCATAGCCGCACAGTTCCTGGCGCTGTGCCGCATCGAGGTAGGGGGCAGGGGCGCGCTCGACGACTTTCTGGTTGCGGCGCTGGATGGAACAATCGCGCTCAAACAAATGCACGGCGTTGCCATGGGTGTCGCCCAGTATCTGCACTTCGACATGGCGCGCGCGTTCGACCAGCTTTTCGAGATAAACCTCGTCCTTGCCGAAGGCCGCCTTGGCTTCGCGCTTGCCTTCCATCACCTCGCGGGAGAGATCGCTCTCCGAGCGAATGGCGCGCATGCCGCGTCCGCCACCGCCCCAGGAGGCCTTGAGCATGAGCGGGTAGCCGATATCGGCCGCGAGCTTCTTTACGGCATCCATATCGTCGGGAAGGGGATCGGTTGCGGGAACGACTGGTACCCCAACTTCGATGGCAAGATTGCGCGCGGCGACCTTGTTGCCGAGACGGCGCATCGTATCCGCCTTCGGGCCGATGAAGGTGATGCCAGCCTCGGCGCAGGCGTCAGCGAATTCAGGGCTTTCCGAAAGAAGGCCGTAGCCCGGATGGATTGCGTCGGCTCCGGAAAGCTTGGCGACGCGAAGGACTTCCTCAATCGAGAGGTAGCTCTCGATCGGACCCATATCCTTGGCAAGATGTGGGCCACGCCCCACCTGGTAGCTCTCGTCGGCCTTGAACCTGTGCAGCGAATACTTGTCTTCTTCCGCCCAGATCGCCACGGTTTTCAGGCCGAGTTCGTTGGCCGCACGGAAAATGCGGATGGCGATTTCAGAGCGGTTGGCGACAAGGATCTTCGCGATGGGCAATGGGGCACTCCGCAAGCAAGGGGTCAAAAGGCGCGCATGAATAGCGCGAAATTGCTGCGGCGCAAACGGGAATGACGCATCGTAAGGGATATATCATTCCAAAACGAAAATGCCCGGCGCGGAGCGCCGGGCATTTCCTGCAGGTTTGCTTCTTCCAGGCTTATTTCAGCTGGAAGTAGTTGTACTTGCCGTCGTCGCCCTTCTTCCACTGGTAGACGACATAGTCAGCGTCGGTGCGGTCACCCTTTTCGTTGAAGGACAGGTCGCCGAGAACGGTCTTGAACGGACCCTTCTCCTTGATCGCCTTGGCAACTTCCTGGGCGTCGTTGGTGCCGGCTGCTGCTGCTGCCTGTGCAATCACCTGCGTGGCTGCATAGGAATACAGCGTGTAGGCTTCAGGCTCGAAGCCGGCAGCGCGGAACTTCTCAACAACGTCCTTAGCGGCCGGGTTCTGGCGCGGGTCGGGACCGAAGGTGTTGTAGGTGCCGGCAACGGCGTCGCCAGCGATGGAAGCGAGCTCGTTCGACACGATGCCGTCGCCCGAGAACAGCGGAGCCTTCAGGCCCTGGTCAGCCGACTGGCGGATGATCAGGCCGGCTTCGGTGTGCAGGCCACCCCAATAGATCAGGGTCACGCCGGCTTCCTTCATCTTGGCGATGAGGGCCGAGAAGTCCTTGTCGCCGATGTTCACGCCTTCGTACATGACTTCCGTCACGCCGGCAGCGTTCAGCGCCTTCTTGGTCTCGTCGGCAAGGCCCTGGCCGTAAGGCGTCTTGTCGTGGATCACGGCAACCTTGGCGTCCTTGAAGTTGGCGGCGATATAAGCGCCGGCAACCTGGCCCTGCTGGTCGTCACGGCCGCAGACGCGGACGGTGTTCCACAAGCCACGCTCGGTGAAGGTCGGGTTGGTAGCAGCCGGCGTCACTTCGAGGATGCCATTCTCGGCATAGACTTCCGAAGCAGGAATCGACACGCCCGAGTTGAAGTGGCCGACCACGAACTTGATGCCGTCGGCAACGAACTTGTTGGCAACCGAAATGCCCTGCTTGGGGTCGGAAACGTCGTCGCCGACGCTGACCTTGATCTGCTCGCCGTTCATGCCGCCCGCAGCGTTGATGTCTGCAGCAGCCATCTCCGCACCCTTCTGCAGCTGAGCGCCGAACGCGGCGTTCGGGCCGGTGATCGGGCCAGCAACGCCGAGCAGAACGTCAGCCCACGCCGAGCCGCTGAACGCGACCAGCGCGGTCAGGGCTACCGCGGACAAGAGTGATTTCTTCATTTAAACGCTCCCATTTACGGGGTGGGCGTGGATGATACTTTCATGCGATGCCCACCCTAATCGCAGAAAGCCAACTTTGCCGATTTTCAGGCGGTTGTCACGTCGATTCATCTTCGAAACGACGTTAATGGTGAACCTTAACTCTTTGATTTCCAGCTAAGGGGCGACACTTTCTCGTAAAGCCAATTGTATTGCGTAACCATCTGGTTAGTGCGCTTGTACTGGTATCCGAGAAAGGCCAGGATCATCAGAACGACGGTGTCGACGACATAGTACTGCGGCGAAAACATCGTGCCGTTGAAAAGGGCATGATGGATGAAGCGGATCCCGATACCGAGGCCGAGAACGTAGAAGAAAAGGGCCACCTGCGATCGCCATGTCTGAGCGCAGGCTTTGCCTGTCATCCACGCAGCCCATCCGCCGAGAAGGCAGGTGACGAAGAAAAACTGCCAGATCGAGGGCTCTTCGTAGAGAATGCCTTGCATGATGATACCTCCAGATTCAGT
Source organism: Mesorhizobium sp. FG116 (assembly GCF_057809835.1). Classification (NCBI taxonomy): domain Bacteria; kingdom Pseudomonadati; phylum Pseudomonadota; class Alphaproteobacteria; order Hyphomicrobiales; family Phyllobacteriaceae; genus Mesorhizobium; species Mesorhizobium sp. FG116. The sequence continues at coordinate 38,459 of NZ_JBMDKS010000033.1, read as the reverse complement.
GCCTGCCGCCTTCGAGATAGGCAGCGCGCACTTCCGGGTTTGCCAACAGGTCCTTGCCGGTGCCGCTCATGGTGACGTTGCCGTTGACCATGACGTAGCCGCGCGTGGCGAGCTTCAAGGCGCCGAAGGCGTTCTGCTCGACCAGGAATACCGTCAGTCCCTGTGTGCGATTGAGTTCTCGAATTGCATCGAAGATTTGCTTGACGATCAGCGGTGCGAGACCGAGCGACGGTTCGTCAAGCAGAAGCAGCTTTGGCCTTGCCATCAGGGCGCGGCCGATCGAGAGCATCTGCTGTTCTCCGCCTGACAGGGTGCCGCCGCGTTGCCCAATACGCTCCTTGAGGCGCGGGAACAGCGTGAACACCTTCTCGACGTCCTCGTTGTAGTATTTGAGGTTGTCGAGGCTGGCGCCCATTTGCAGGTTTTCCATCACCGTCATGCGCGGGAAAATCCGGCGGCCTTCCGGCGACTGCGCAATGCGCAAGCGTGCGATTTCGTGGGTCGGCATTTGCGTTATGTCGGTGCCGGCAAAGGTAATCGTGCCGGCACGCGCTCTCGGAGCGCCGAAGATGGTCATCATCAGTGTCGACTTGCCGGCGCCGTTGGCCCCGATCAGCGCCACGATCTCGCCTTCGTGGACCGAAACATCGACACCGTTAAGCGCCTTGATGTTGCCGTAGAAGGTCTGGACACCCTTAATGTCGAGCAGCGGTGCGTTGGCCATTATTTGCGCCCCCCGCGCTTAGCTGCCGCAGCGGATGCGGCCTTCTTGTCCAGAGCTTTCGCCTGACCAATCCAGTCTTCCCGGGCGATACGGCCGTCAAAAGCGAGGTAAGCCTCCACTGCTTCGATATCGGCTTTCTTCCATGCGGCGATCTGGTCGAAGTGGAAAATGCCGTGCTCGTTGAGCTTGCGCAGGTTCACCGGGCCTATACCGTTGATCGCCAGGAGATCGTCAGGCCTGCCACCGCGCGGTGCGGCCAGACGGTTCGAGATCGCTCTTGCTGCCGTTTGTGCAGCGGGTTTTGCCGCCGCCTTCGCAGCGGGCGCCTTTGCCGCCGCCGGCTTGGCTGCTGTCGGCTTGGCTGCGGCCTTTTCAGTCTTCTGGACAGCGGGCTTGCTGGCCGCTGGCTTTGAAGGCTCGGCTTTGACTACCTGTTTGGCGGCGGCCGGTTTTGTCGCCGGCTTGGCTGCTGCCGATGCCGTCGGTGTGGGCTTTGCCGAAACTGCGGCAGCCTTTGCCGTTCCCGCCTTGGTAACAGCCGGCTTTGATTTGGCGACCGGTGCTGCGGCCTTCTTAGCCGGCGTCTTCGATGCCGGCTTTGCCTGGACGGCAGGCTTTGCATGCGCCGCTTTCGAAGCGCCTTTCTCGACCGTCACGCGCTCGCCATCGCCGTGAACGACCGTGTCGCTCAGCGGTCCGGCAAGCATGGAAGCAGATGCACCGGGGCCATGACTGGCATCGGGGCCGGTGTCCAGTTGCTCGATGACATCCTCGTCGCCGACAGCCGTGAGCACGTCTTCGACTTCCTCGTCGTCGACGCCGAGATAGGCCGCGATGACCCGGGGATCGGTTCGCACCGATGTCGGATCGCCGTCCGAAATCTTGCGGCCATATTCAAGCACCACGATATGATCCGAGATTTCCATGACCACGGACATGTCGTGCTCGATGAGCAGGATGGATGTTCCGGTGTTGGCCTTGATGTCGTTGAGCAGGCTGTTGAGTGCCAACGATTCTTTCGGATTGAGGCCGGCGGCCGGTTCGTCCAGGCAAAGCAGTTCCGGATCGGTGCACATGGCGCGCGCGATCTCGAGCCGCCGTTGCGCACCATAGGGCAGGTCACCTGCCGGATCGTCGGCGCGATCCACCAGATTGGCCTTTTCCAACCAGAATTTGGCCTTCTCGATCGACTCCGCCGAGGCCTGGCGATAGCCGCCAATGCCAAGCAGACCCAGGATCGTATAGCCGGAAGCCTTCATCAGTTTGTTGTGCTGGGCGACCAGGAGGTTTTCCAGAACGGTCATGCCGGAGAAGAGTCGGATGTTCTGGAAAGTTCTGGCAACCTTGGCCTTGGCCGTGATCTGGAAGTCAGGCATGCGCTCGAGCAGGAACTCGCCCCCGGCTCTGCCGGTAAAGCGGATCATGCCTTCAGTCGGTTTGTAGAAGCCTGTGATGCAGTTGAACACGGTTGTCTTGCCGGCCCCGTTGGGGCCGATCAGGGCCGTAATCTCGCCGCGCCGGGCCTCGAAGGACAGGTCGCCAATGGCTACCAGTCCACCGAACTTCATCGAGAGATGCTCGACCTGAAGGATCGGGCTGGTTGAAGCTGCACTCGTGCTCATCAGCCGTGCCCTTCCTTTGTAAATTCACCTGACACGGCTTTTCGTTCCTTGAGGAAGGCTGTCGGTTCTCGACTGCCAACAAACCCGCGAGGCTTCCACACCATGACGATCACCATGGCGACGCCGAACAGGAGCATGCGGTAAAGCTCAGGCGTGAAGTCGGGTCCAAAGATCATCTTGAGGAACTGCATCTCGCGCAGGATTTCGGTGCCGCCGATCATCACGGCCGACGCAACGGCGATGCCGCCCAGTGATCCCATGCCGCCCAGAACGACGATGGCAAGGATGATTGCCGATTCCAGGAAGATGAAGGATTCGGGGCTGACGAAACCCTGCCGCGCGGCAAAGAACGAGCCGGCAAATCCGCCGAACATGGCACCGGTGGCGAAGGCGGTAAGCTTGGTGGTGGTGGTGTTGATGCCAAGCGAACGGCACGCGATCTCGTCTTCGCGCAGCGCTTCCCATGCGCGTCCAACCGGCATCGAGCGAAGGCGTATCGTGACGAAGGCCGTCAGGATGCACAGCGCGAGGATCAGATAGTAGAGGAAGATCTTATAGTAGGCGCCGGACTGGGGGATTTCCAGAACTTTGGCGATGTAGTTCGGATCGGAGACGTTGAAGGACATCAATCCGAAGAAGCTCACCTTCGGGACGCCCGAGACGCCGGCCGCGCCGTTGGTGACTTCGCGCCAGTTGATCAGCACGAGGCGGATGATTTCGCCGAAGGCCAGCGTCACGATGGCAAGGTAGTCGCCGCGCAGTCGCAGCACCGGAAAGCCGAGGATGATGCCCCACATTGCTGCCATTGCACCGGCAGCGGGCAGCAGGATCCAGAACGACCAGCCGAAATGCGTGCCGAGCAAGGCATAGGAGTAGGCGCCGACCGCATAAAAGGCGACGTAACCCAAATCGAGCAGGCCAGCGAGGCCGACGACTATGTTCAATCCCCACGCCAGCATGACGTAAATGAGGATCTGGATGCCGAAGTTGTCGACCCATTTCAGCGAGCCCTGGAAGCCGAACATCAGCACCATTGCAATGGGGTAGAGAACGAGAACTGCGAAGCCCAGCGAGTAGGAGTGGGCGCCGATGAAGTTGCGGAAGTAGAAGATGACCCAAGCCAGAACATAGATGATGGCGGCGCCGCGCAGCATGCCGAGGTAAACCGCCCAGTACGGGCCAACTGCCGCCTCGAGCGTGCTTCCGGCCAGGAAAAGAACCGCGCCGACTACCAAGGCGATCACCAGATTGCGCTTGCTGAAGAAGCGGAGCGCGACGCTGGTCGGGCGAAGGCCGGTCTTGGTGTCCGTCATCTTTTGCGCCGCGAGGAACGGCGTCAGGTAGACCACCTGCAGAAAACGGCCCAGCGCAGTCAGCAAAACCACAATCGCGAGCAGGCCCCATCTCGGGACGATGATGAGCTCGTTGTGGATGTTCTGGTCGGTCTTGAGACCGATCAGAAGCACGAACATGAAGAAGGCGATGAGGCCAGCGTAAAACGCTTCGCGCAGGCCTGTGGAGACGTTGCTTGCACTGCCGGCAAGTTTGCTCGATTCAGCTACGGCCATGGTTCTAGACCTTTTCGACTTCTGGCCGGCCGAGAATGCCGGAGGGCAGGAAGATCAGCACGATGGCCAGGATCGAGAAGGCTGCCACGTCCTTGTAGTCAATCGAGAAATAGGCGGACCAGATGCTCTCGATGAAGCCGATGGCAAGGCCACCGATGACCGCTCCGGGGATCGAGCCGATACCGCCAAGCACTGCAGCAGTGAAGGCTTTGACGCCGGGAACGAAACCGTCCGAGAACACGACCACGCCGTAGTACATCAGGAAGAGCGTGCCTGCGACCGCGGCAAGCGCTGCGCCGATGATGAAGGTGATCGAAATGGTGCGGTCGACATTGATGCCGAGCAGCGCCGCCATTTTCTGGTCCTGTTCGCAGGCGCGCTGCGCACGGCCCAAAGCCGTCTTGTTGACCACGTACCAGAAGATGACCAGCAGGATGGCTGTCACAACCACAATGACGATCTGCTTCAGGGAAATGCTGATGCCATAGATGTTGTAGACTTGGCTGATCATCGGCGGGATCGGCTTGTTGCGCGGGCCCTGGGTGACCTGAACAAAGTTCGAGAGCGCTATCGACATGCCGATGGCGGTGATCAGCGGTGCCAGACGGAATGAACCGCGCAGGGGACGGTAGGCGGTCTTTTCGATGACCCAGTTGTACAGGCTCACCAGGAGCATCGACACGACCATCATGATCAAGAGAGCGATCACGACCGGTACCGAGTAGAATATCGCGCCGAGTATCAGGAACACGATCAGCGCCGCGAAGGCGCCTACCATGAAGATATCGCCGTGGGCGAAGTTGATCATGCCGATGATGCCGTAGACCATCGTATAGCCGATCGCGATCAGGCCATAGATAGACCCCAGCGTCAGCCCGTTGATAAGCTGCTGGATGAAGTACTGCATATTTAAACGGCTCCCCTGGAATGTCGCCGTCGCTGGCGCATTCCTTTTCGTATTTCCCCTAGTCCTAAAGTTTCAAGCCCGGATTGCAACTCCATTTTTCACGTCACACGCTGCGACTTTGAAGGTGCTTCCGGGCATCCATCGCGAGGTGCAACTGGTTGCTGGACTGGCGCGGAACCTATCATTGGCACAACGCAATGTCATTGACGATTCCAGGCGCCTACCCACCTTAATTCGAAGAAAACTGCGATTACCTACCTGGCTTTGATGGATTGTTGCATGGCTACAGATAGTCAGGATTAGTCGTTTTTGTCCTCTGTGTGGCGGCTTCATTGTGTCTTAAAGACTATTTGACGACAAATCCGTGTGCAAACGGGTCGCGATCATCAATGAAAATTGTGTTCAATCCGGTCATGCGGGCCCACCCGCCGATAGAGGGTATGATGGCCGGCTTGCCGGCCACTGAAACTTCTTTTTCTACCCTGCCTTTGAACAGGGAACTGATGATCGATTCATGGATGAAGTTGTCGCCCTCCTTCAATTTGCCCTTGGCATGCAACTGCGCCATGCGGGCCGAAGTGCCGGTGCCGCATGGCGAGCGGTCGATCGCCTTTTCACCGTAGAAAACGGCGTTGCGTGCGTCGGCTTCCGGGTGTGTCGCGGCTCCGGTCCAAAGCATATGGCTGAGTCGGTTGATGCCGGGATTTTCCGGATGGGCGAACTTGTACTTTTCGTTCAGGCGCTGGCGCACCACCGGGCTCCAGGCAACGAGGTCGCCGGCTGAATGGTCCGCCATATCGCGGTAGTTCTTTTGTGGATCGACGATGGCGTAGAAGTTGCCCCCATAAGCGACATCAACGCTGATCTCGCCCAGCACGGGGCACTCGACCGTCAGGCCCTCGGCATAGAGGAATGACGGCACGTTGGTGATGCGCACTTCCTCAACGTGCTCGCCAACCTGCTTGTACTCGGCAATGACCAGCCCGGCCGGTGTGTCGAGGCGCAGTGTTCCCGGCGTCTTCGGCTGCACCAAGCCATGTTCGATGGCAAAGGTGACTGTGCCGATGGTGCCGTGACCGCACATGGGCAGACAGCCGGACGTCTCGATGAAGAGGATTGCGATATCGCAGTCGTCGCGTGTCGGCGGGTAGAGAATAGAGCCCGACATCATGTCATGGCCGCGCGGCTCGAACATCAGGCCGGTGCGGATCCAGTCATATTCAGCGAGGAAATGCGCGCGCCGCTCCATCATGGTGGAACCCTGAAGGCGTGGGCCGCCGCCGGCGACGAGGCGTACCGGATTGCCACAGGTATGGCCGTCTATACAGAAGAAGGAGTGACGCGCCATTTTGTTGTCCTCGTTAAAAGCGGCTTGGAGAAAAAGGCGTCAGGTCAATAGCGGGAGCCTGCCGCAGAATAAGGTCGCGCACCAGCCGCCCCGTCGCTGCGGCCTGGGTGAGGCCGAGATGGCCATGGCCGAAAGCATAGGTAACACAAGGCGCGCTTGGCGCCTTGCCGATGACCGGGAGCGAGTCTGGTAGAGAGGGGCGGTAGCCCATCCACTCTCGGCCGCCCTGCGGGTCCAGCCCGGGCAGGAACTGCCTTGCCTTGGCGAGCAGCGCCTTGGCGCGGGCATAGTTGGGCGCGCGCTTGATGCCGCCCAGCTCGACCGCGCCACCGACGCGCAAAGCATCCGCCAGCGGCGTGATGACAAAGCCGTGGCCCGAGAAGATCAACTGGCGCTTCACGTCGAAGGCGCTCTTCGGCAGCGTCGTGTTGTAACCGCGCTCCGTCTCGAGCGGGATACTGTCGTGAAGGTTTCTGGTGAGTAGATGCGACCATGCTCCTGCGGCAATGATGAGCTCCCTTGCCCTTTTGCGGGTGCCGTTCGCAAGTTCGAGTACGGCTTCGACATCGTTGGCGGCGACGCTTGTAATATTGGCCTGCTCGAACTTCGCGCCCATGCTTTCGGCGTAGGTCCAGATCGCCTTACCGAGCAGTTTCGGGTCATCGACCGTCTTCCATCCAGGGACGAACGTTCCCTTGATGAAACGCGGCGATAGCCCTGGTTGCAGGTCCGCCAAGTCCTTGCCTTCGACGTGCCTGTATTCGATGCCGAAGCGGTCGCGCGCGGCCCAACCTGAGAGCGACGACTGAAACTCAGGTTCGCTTTCGTAAAGCTCAAGCGAGCCGTCTTCGTGCAGCATGGATCGTGTGCCGGACCGCTCCATGAGGGCGAGCCATTCGGCCTCGGCTACCTTCATCATGCCAGCTTGGGTGGAGAGTGCGGTATCGTATTTTTCGGGAGCGCCGGCGCGCCAGAAGCGCCACAGCCATGGCGCCAGCTTTGGCAGATAGGCGGGCGGGATAGCCAAGGGCCCGAGCGGATCGGCGAGCCACTTCGGTAGATTGCGCATCATGCCTTTCTGGGCAAGCGGCAGGACATCTGAAAAGGCGAAGGCGGCGGCGTTGCCTGAGCTTGTCTCTTCGCAAATGCCGGTGCGGTCGAAAACGGTGACGCTGCGGCCGGCTTCCGCCAGAAATGCAGCGATACAAATGCCGATGATGCCGCCACCGATGATGGCGACATCGAGATTTTCTGTTCTTTCAGGCTCGGACATTTGCTTCTTGGCAGCCCGGTATCCGCGTTCAGAAGTTCGGCAGCTTCGGGCGGGCAGCGAGTGCATCCTTGATGATCTTTTCCACCGCCTTGCGGCGGTCGCCCGATAGCGGTTGGCGCGGCATGCGGACCCGGTCATTTGTGCCGATGGCGTGCACTTCCGCAAGCTTGATGTTTTGGACCAGATAGGTCGAGACGTCGAGATCGAGTAGCGGGCGGAACCAGCGGTAGATGGCGAGCGCCTCATCGCGGCGGCCCTGCTTCATCAATTGGTAGATGGCAACGGTCTCACGCGGGAAGGCCACGACGAGTCCGGCGACCCAGCCGACAGCGCCAATCGCCAGTGCTTCGAAGGCGAGGTTGTCGACGCCGGTAAAGAGGTCGAACCGATTGCCGAACCGATTGATGATCTCGGTCGAGCGGCGAATATCGTCGGAGGATTCCTTGATGGCCACGAATAGCTTGTCCTTGGCCAATTCCTCCATGTCGTCCACGGTCACGTCGACACGGTAGGCAATCCTGTTGGAATAGATCATCACCGGCAGGCCACCGGCAGCGGCGACTGCCTTTAGCGCATCCACCGTTTCCTTCGGGTTGGTGTGGTAGATGGGGCTCGGCACGATCATCAGGCCGTCGGCGCCTTCCTTGGCGGCTCGCTTGGCGAGGCTGGCCGCTTCGCGCGTACCTGCCTCATTGATGGTGAGCAGAACCGGCTTCTTGCCGGCAATCTTGCGCGCCGTCTTGAAGACCTCGATCTTTTCGTCGTGCGAGAGCATCGGCCCTTCACCGAGAGAGCCAGCCACAATGATGCCGTCGCAACCAGCGTCCATCTGCAAGCCGAAGCAGCGTTCCATCTCGGCGTGGTCGAGGCGGTCGTCCTCAGTGAATTTGGTCGTAACGGCGGGAATGACTCCGGTCCACATCGCAGCTCTCCATCTGATATATCAGATGTATATCTATATTGGGCAAGGCTGTCAATGTGAATCTGGCTGTGATATATCAGAAACATATCAAGGAGATTTCATTGGCATTGACCGAGGAAAGCACAGGTTCCGAGCCTGCAGCCGCCAGGGCCTATCATGCGTTGGAGCGCATGATCGTGACGCTGGAACTCTCGCCCGGAGGTTTCGTCACCGAGGGTTCGATCATCGATAAACTCGGGCTTGGCCGCACTCCTGTGCGCGAGGCGATCCAACGGTTGGCATGGGAGGGTCTGCTCGAGGTCAGGCCTCGTGCCGGCATCGCAGTCGCTGCACTTCATGCCGGTGACTGGTTACGGGTCATCGACGCGCGCCGTGGCGTTGAAATCGTCCTTGCCCGTTCCGCTGCGCGCTTTGTCACGCGCGAGGCTGCGGACCGTTTCCATGCAGCCGCGCTTTCCATGCAGAAGGCGGTCATTGCTGGCGACGTGCTGGCCTTCCTCGGTGCCGACAAGGCGATGGACGAGGCGTTGGCGCTTGCGGCCGAAAATGTCTTCGCCGCTCGCGTCGCAGCGCCTTTGCAGACGCACAGCCGCCGCTTCTGGTACCGCTACAGGGCCGATACCGGTCTTGCGGATTCCGCGGCCCACCATGTCGCTCTAATCCAATCCATATTGGACGGTGACGAAGAGGCCGCCGCCGCAAATGCGGACCGCCTCATGAGCCTGTTGCGTTCGTTGGCCGAGGCAGCGGCGACGCGCTGATGCGTGCCGCCTTAGAATGATCGCCAAATGAAAAACGGGACGGCAATCGCCGTCCCGTTTTGGTTTCTTGTCAAGCGACCCTGATGTCACTTCATCGTCGGCATGGCGAACTCTGCACCCTCTTTCACACCCGACGGCCAGCGCGAGGTGACCGTCTTGGTCTTGGTGTAGAAGCGCACCGAATCCGGGCCGTACTGGTTGAGGTCGCCGAAGCCGGACTTCTTCCAGCCGCCGAAGGTATAGTAGGAAACCGGCACCGGGATCGGCACGTTGATGCCGACCATGCCGACCTGGACGCGCGCCGCGAATTCACGCGCCGCATCACCATCGCGGGTGAAGATGGCAACGCCGTTGCCGTATTCATGCTCGGACGGCAGGCGAACCGCTTCCTCGAAATCATGAGCGCGAACCACCGACAGCACGGGGCCGAAAATCTCTTCCTTGTAGATCCGCATGTCCGGCGTCACTTCGTCGAACAGGCAGCCGCCCATGTAGAAGCCGTTCTCGTAACCCTGCATCTTGAAGCCGCGACCGTCGACGGCCAGCTTGGCGCCTTCCTTGACGCCGATCTCGACATAGTTGCGCACGCGCTCCAAGGCAGCCTTGGTCACCAGCGGGCCGAAATCGGCTGCCGGATCGGTCGAAGGTCCGATCTTCAGGCTCTCGACGCGCGGGATCAGCTTTTCCATCAGCTTGTCGGCCGTTGCCTTGCCGACCGGCACGGCAACGGAAACCGCCATGCAGCGTTCGCCCGCCGCGCCATAGCCTGCGCCGATCAGGGCATCCACCGTCTGATCCATGTCGGCGTCGGGCATGATGATCATGTGGTTCTTGGCGCCGCCGAAGCACTGCACGCGTTTGCCGTTGGCGCAGCCGCGCGAATAGATGTACTCGGCGATCGACGAGGAGCCGACGAAGCCGACTGCGGAAATGTCCTGATGGTCGAGGATGGCGTCGACCACTTCCTTGTCGCCGTTGACGACGTTGAGGATGCCTGCCGGCAGACCGGCTTCAAGCATCAGCTCGGCCAGTTTCATCGGCACGCCCGGATCACGCTCGGAAGGCTTGAGGATGAAGGCGTTGCCGCAAGCGATGGCCGGCGCAAACTTCCACATCGGGATCATGGCGGGGAAGTTGAACGGCGTAATGCCGGCAACCACGCCAAGGGGCTGGCGGATCGAGTAGAGGTCGATGCCGGGGCCTGCGCCTTCCGTGTATTCGCCCTTCATCAGGTGCGGAATGCCGAGTGCGAACTCGACCACTTCGACGCCGCGCAGGATGTCGCCCTTGGCGTCGGGAATGGTCTTGCCATGCTCGCGGGCGAGCAGTTCGGCCAGCGCGTCATTGTCGCGCGCCACCAGTTCCAGGAACTTCATGAAAATGCGCGCGCGGCGCTGCGGGTTGGTTGCCGCCCATGCCGGCTGTGCCGCCTTGGCGTTGGCGACCGCCTGGTCGAGTTCGGCCTTGGAGCCGAGCGCCACCTTGGCGCGCACGCTGCCGTCCAACGGCTGGAAAACATCGGCTTCACGTCCCGAAGTGCTCTTGACGTGCTTGCCGCCTATTAGGTGCCCGTAGTGATCCATCTTATCGCTCCCAGAAATTCGATGCTGCATTCTCTGCTTTCGCCTTCGCGATGGCAACGTGAGCGGAAACGCAACCGTTGTGCATTTAGTGTAGAGCGAACTTGTATCGCGCATCATTTTCTGCATATGGATACCAGCCATGAATTGGGATGATGTGCGCGTTTTCCTGGCGGTGGCCCGCGCCGGGCAGATCCTTGGCGCTGCAAGGCGGCTGGAGCTCAACCATGCGACCGTTTCGCGCCGGATCGCCACGCTTGAAGAAGCGCTGAGGGCCAAGCTGTTCCGACGCCTTACCACTGGCAGCGAGCTTACCCCTGCAGGCCAGCGCTTTCTGGAAATCGCCGAACGCATGGAGGCTGATGTCATCGCCGCGCGATCTGCCGTGGCAGGCGAGGGCGACGATATTTCAGGTACCGTGCGCATCGGCGCGCCGGATGGCTTTGGCGTCGCCTTCCTTGCCCGGCATCTTGGCGAACTTACCGCCCAGCACCGTGAACTGACGATCCAGCTGGTGCCGGTGCCGCGCTCGTTTTCGCTGTCGCGGCGTGAGGCCGACATCGTGATTACGGTCGAGAGGCCGACAGAAGGGCGGCTGGTTGCCGGCAAGCTCGTCGACTATTCGCTCGGCCTCTTTGCCTCGCGCTCCTATGCCGAAGAACACGGCTTGCCCAAATCCGTTGCCGAACTCTCCGGCCACACCCTTATCGGCTATGTCCCGGACCTGATCGTCAGCCCTTCGCTCGACTACGAGGCCGAATTCAGCGCCGACTGGCGTTCTACCTTTGCCATTTCCTCGGCACTTGGCCAGGCAGAAGCCGTGCGTGCTGGTGCAGGCATCGGAATCCTGCACACTTTCGTTGCCCGTTCGATGCCGGAGCTGGTGCCAGTCGAGATCATCGCACCCATCCGCCGCGCGTATTGGCTGGTCTATCACGAGACGGTGCGGCCGTTGCGCCGGGTGCAGACGGTGGCAAGCTTCATCAGCAAGGCGGTGGAGCGCGAACGGGCGCTGTTCCTGTAGGGTTGCCGTTTCATTCGAAGGAGGTCCCCTTGAGATTGAGCGCTCTTTTCGCCGCCGGTTTGCTGCTTGCGCCGTCCGTCGCCTCAGCAGATGAGGTCAAATGGTTCGTCCCGCCGGGGGAGACCGAAGGGGCTGTCCTGATCTATGGAACGCCTGATAGCGGCTATGCACCGCTTTCGTTCCGCTGCGACGGCAAGGGTGGCGCTCTGGACGCGACCATTGAGCACGAACCGATCAATGCGACCAACGGCGTTAAAGTCGAGGTGTTTTTCTCTGCCGGAGACATCGAAATACAGGTAGCGACGACCGGTACGAGGCTCGATATGGACGACCTCTTCATCATCGAGGGGAAGACGCCGCTCGACAAGCGTTTCCAGGACATGATCACGTCTTCCGGCCCGTTGACCATGACGGTCGAAGACGGTGCCGAGGAATATCCGCTCGACGGCGCCAGCGATCCGGTCCGTGAATTTTTCAAGCTGTGCGGAGTGAAATAGCGGTCCTGGAGGCCCATCGAAAAATCTGAAATTTAATCTTGATTGTTTTTATCCACTTTAATATGACGGTCCGCACCGATCACCTTGGCGCTGGAGCGAACCTTGTCGAACATGATGGAGATCGAACGTCGCCAGGAAGAGGCCCAGGCCCATATCCGTGCGACGATCATGAACGAGTTCTGCCGCGTCATGAACCAGAGCGGCTTGCCGCCGATGGCGGTCATGCGGCTTGCCGCGCAGGCCGTCGGCTCCATCTATCGCGAAGTGGCCGAAACCCATTCAGGTCCGAATGCCTGCCCCTGCAACTGGCGTCCCAACGAACAGACGGACGTCGACGTGCTGTGCACGGCGCTGCTGGCCGCAATCCGCTTCAAGCCGGTTCAGGATCTGCGGGCGATGAGGCCGATAGGTTCGGCCTGACCGCCAACCTTAAGCGCCCTTGCGGGCGACAACCGGGACATAGTGTTCCAGATCGGGCGCGGGGAAGCGCACCGTCTCGCCGATTTCGGCCGAGCGATACAATCCCATCAGCATCTCGACTACGCCCAGACCGTCCTCGAACGTTTCCAAGGGCTTCTCGCCCTTGCGGAAGCATTCGACCATGTGGCGGTTCTCGTCGGTATAACCGTAGATGCCGGGCTCATCCTCCAGCACCGGCATCAGGCCCTGTTCGGCATTCTGCTTCTCGACAAGGTCTTCGCCTTCCGAGCCGGTGACAGCGCGCGACATGAAAACCTTAAGCCCGGTGGCCAGCGAGTTGAACTCCATCGCATATTCCGGGCCGAGCAGTTCAAGCTGGATGCGCAGGCCGGCGCCAACATAGGCCCATGAGGTCGTTGCCTCGATCATCAGTTCGTTGCCGTCCTCGTCTTCCAGCGAAATCGTTCCGCGCGCGAAGTCTTCGGAAGGCCGGTTGCGGTAGTCGACCTCAGCGCCGAAACGCGAACGCAACTGGTCGGCGTAGGCGGGCCGCGTCCATTTCAGGTTGGCGACGGTGCCGTTGACGGACTTGATCTTCAGCGAGTTCCGCGGCGCGCCCGGCGCGGTGAGCAGATGGCGGGCCACCTCGACCGAATGGCACATCATGTCGGAAAGCACGCCGCCGCCCTGCTTGTCGCCCTGCCAGAACCAGGGTTCATGCGGCCCGGAATGCTCTTCCGCCGCGCGGGCAAGATAGGGCCGCCCGGTGGCCGACGCGGCGCGCCGCCAGATGATTTCCTTGCCGCGCAGAACCGGCGTGCAGAACACCTGGTTTTCCAGATAGCCGTGATTGAGTTTTGCGTCCTCGGCCAGATGCAGCATCTCGCGTGCTTCGCCGATGGTTCGCGCCAGCGGCTTTTCGCAGGCAACCGCAATCACCGCGCTTCGGCCAGCCATGACTTCGGCATGGATGACGCGCATGGTGTCGAGGCGGGTGTAGTTGGGCGACAGGATCCAGATGGCGTCGACATCCTTGGCGCGCACCAGCGATTCCAGGCTGTCGTGGCTGCGGCATTCGCCAAGGCCGAGTTCGGCTACCTGTTCGACGAAACGCTGGCGCTTTTCGGCGCTGCGGCTATAGACGCCGGTGACCTCGACATTGCGCACGTTCAGCATCGCCTTCAGGTGGAAATGGGCGATGAAGCCGCTGCCCACGAAGCCCACCCGCAGTTTTGCTTTCGGCAAGTCGGTCATTCGTGGCGTCCTTTCAGTGGTGTTTGGGCGGCGCGGTGGTGCCGCGTATCTTGAGCGTGGTCGGCAGCACCAGCGGCTGGTCAGGCGCAATGCCGCCGGCAAACATGTCGAGCAACAGGCCCATGGCCCGCTTGCCGATCTCCGCGCGCGGCTGGGCCACTGTCGTCAGCGGCGGGAAAAACGCCTCGCTAAGGTAAAGGTCGTCAAAGCCGACCACGGAAACGTCGCCCGGCACGTCGCGGCCCAGCCGGCGCAGCTCGTGGATGGCGCCGAAGGCCATTTCGTCGTTCGCGAGGAATATCGCGGTAGGGGGTTCGGCCAGCGACAGCAAGCGCTGGCAAGCGTCGCGGCCGGATTGCAGCAGGTAGTCGCCGCGCTGCTCATAGCCATCCGGTATCGCAAGCCCGGCATCGCGCATGGCGGTGCGATAGCCATCCCGGCGCTTGATGCTCATCACTTCCGGCACAGGTCCGGAAATGTGAGCGATCCGGCGATGGCCCAGTCCGATCAGGTGTTCCACCGCTTGGCGCGCCGCGGCTACATTGTCGATCTGCACATGTGGGAACCGTGCTTCCTCGATCATTTCAAGCGCCACCACGACCGGCAGGTCGGCAGGCAAGCGATCACGAAAACCTTGTTCCGGCGGAAGCGAGCCGGTCATCAGGATCATGCCGTCGGCATGTCCGTCGCGCAGCATGTCGAAATACTCGGTCTCGTGCGTAGGGTCGTTCTCGGCATTGCCCATCAGAACGGAATAGCCGGCAGCGCGGGCCGCAGCCTCCACGCCTTTCAGGATGTCGAGGTAGAACGGGTTGCCGATGTCGCGCACCACCAGAAGCACGGCCATGGATCGGCGGGTGCGCAGATTGCGGGCGCTGACATTGGGCCTGTAGTTCAACTGGCTCGCGGCTTCGCGTATGCGGCTCAAGGTAGGTTCGGCCACCAATCCGGTATCGGCGAGCGCACGCGAGACCGTCGCCGGCGAAACGCCCAGCCGCTCGGCAATGTCCTTGATCTTGGGCCGGCCGGTCATGCGCGCATCGAACGGCCGCGGCCGTAGAACAGCATCAACACCAGAAGGGTGATGCCGAACACCATCTGGCGGCCCGATTCATCGATGTTGATGGTGACCAGTATGCTTTGCAGGATGACCAGCAGCAGCGCGCCGGCCATCGTTCCGGTATAGCCGCCCTTGCCGCCGGAAAGCGGCGTGCCGCCGAACACCACGGCGATGATCGAGGGCAGCATGTACTGTTCGCCGACATTGGCAAATGACGAGCCCGAATAGCCGAGCAGGCAGATGCCGGCGATTGCCGCAAAGATGCCAGAGAGCACGAAAAGAGCGATGCGAACCACTTTCACCGGCACGCCGGCCATGAAGGCCGCCTGCTCGTTGGAGCCGATGGCGTAGATGCGGTGGCCGAACACCGTGCGGCCAAGCAGGAACGCCATGAACAACCCGATGGCAACCCATAGCCACAGGATGCCGGGTACTCCGAACAGGAACGGCTGCGAGACGAAGCTGGCGAGGCCGGGTGAGGCGCGGCCGGACGGAATGCCTTGCCGGATGACGACGAGCAGGCCTTGCAGCACGCCAAGCATGCCAAGCGTCATCACCAATGGCGGAATGCGCAACAGCGTCACGCCGATGCCGTTGAACAGGCCGAAAAGAGCGCCGGTGGCAACGCAGCCGAGGATGGCCAGCGGGATGCCGGAATTCTCGCCGGCCATCAAATTGCCGGCGATGATGGCGCTTAGCGACACCACGCCGCCGACCGAAAGATCGATGCCTTCGCGGCCGCCGAGGATGACGAGGTTCTGGCCTGCGGCAACAATGCCCAGAAGGGCTGCCACGATCAGCAGGCGCATGATCTGCTGGCCGGATGCGAAACCGGGCGACAGCGTTTCACCCAGCAGCAGAAGGGCTGCGATCAGGATCAGCGCAACCACGAGCGGCTGCTTCACGAAACCGGCCACGCGGGCTGTTACCGGTATGCTGTTCGTGGCGGCGGGTGCGGTGTTGCTCATGCGCGCGCCCTCCGTCCAACCAGAACGCCGGTCATCAAGGCCAGCAGGATGGCAAGGCCCTGTACGAGGTTTTGCCATTCTGATGGTGTGCCGACGAAGAACACCAGCGAATTGATGAAGCCGATGATGAGTGCGCCGATGATCGAGCCGACGACGGTGCCGTAGCCGCCTGCGAGCGCGCTTCCGCCGAGCACGACTGCGGCGACGGAGAACAGGGTCATCTTGCCGCCAACGAGCGGGTCGCCGCTTGCCGTATCGCCGGTGATGCAGAAGGCGGCAAGTGCTGCGAACACGCCGCAGAGCGCATATCCGCCCATGCGGATGGCGGTAACCGGCAATCCGCTTTGGTAGGCTTCCTGCTGTCCGTCGCCGACGGCAAGCAGCCTGAGCGAAAGGCGCGTGCGCACCAGCACGACAAGCAGGATGGCAAACGCCACCACCGCATAGAACACGAACGGGATTTCGAGGATGCGTCCGCCATAGGTGCGCCAGAATGCGGTGGGCGCAGGCGTACCGGCCACCGGTTGTATGTAGAGCGCCAGGCCAGTGAAGAAGATGGAGGTTGCAAAGGTTGCGACGATTGCCTGCAAGCGCAAGGCAGCGACAACCAGTCCGTTAATCAGGCCACAGGCGAGACCCGTCGCTATGCCGATGACCAGCGCCGCCATGACGCTCAACCCGTCGCCGCCCATCGCCGTCATCACGGCGACGATCACGACATTCACCAGCGAAACAATGGCGCCGGCGGAAAGGTCGATGTCACCGGCATAAATGACGTAGGTCTGTGCGACGGCGAGAAACATCAGCGCCAGATAGGTCTTGATCAGACCCGTAACGCCGACCAGCGAAAGGCTGCGCGGCTGGAACCAGCCATTTAGCAGCATCAATACAACGAGGATGATCAGGGCCGGCAGGAAAGGATAACGCTCGAACGCCCGCTTCAGGGCACTGCGGCTTTGCGGACGGGCAGGGGCGGAGGCCATCGTCATCATGCAGCCTCGTACGCAGCTTGATAGAGGTTGTAGCGCGTGCGATCCGCGCCGGTCAGCTCGCGGCGGATGGAGCCGCCGTTGAAGACCAGTATGCGGTCGGAATTGTCGAGCAGTTCGGCGTCTTCCGAGGCGTAGAGCACGATGCCCATGCCTTCTTCGGCAAGTTTTCGGATCAGCGCGAACAGGTCGTTCTTGGCGGAAAGGTCGATGCCCTTGGTGGGGTCGTCGAGCAGGAGGATGGCAGGGCGGTCGATCAGCCAGCGCGCGATCACCACCTTTTGCTGGTTGCCGCCCGACAGAGAACTGATCGGAAAGCCGAGGCCGGCGAATTTTGTGCGCAGCGCCTGCAGCGCTGGCAGCGCCTTGCTGGCCGATGCCGCCGGGCGGGCAAGCGCCATGCGGTCGCGCAAATAGTGGATCGGCATGACGTTTTCGAGAATGGGCCTGCCCGTAATGACACCCTCACGGGACCGGTCTCCCGAAACATAGGCAACGCCTTGCCGGATGGTTTCGCGGGGGGTTACCGGATTGAGCGGCTTGCCGTCCAGATCGACCTTGCCGGATGTCGGGGAAAGCGCGCCGAACAGCGCTTTCAGCACCGCCGACTGGCCTTGGCCATGCAGGCCGCCGAAGCCGAGGATTTCGCCCTTGCGCACGGCAAAGCTGATGTCGTTGAAGCCGCGTCCCGTCAGGTTCTGCACGGAAAGGGCAGTTGCGGCTGCACCGGTGGGAGCGGCGTGCGCTGGCGGCTTTGCGGCGGCTTCGTCATGGCCGCCAACCATCATGGTGATGATTTCACCCGGGTTGGTTTCAGCAATAGGCGTTGTCCCGACGATCTTGCCGTCGCGGATGATTGTCGCCCTGTCACCGATGGCGAAGATTTCGTCCATGCGGTGCGATATGAAGATGATGCTGCGCTGCTGCTGTTTCAGCGTGCGCAGGATTTCGAAGAAGCGTTCAACCTGTGCACGGTCAAGCGCCGACGTCGCTTCGTCGAAAATGACGACCGAGGCTTCGGTTGCAAGCGTCTTCATGATCTCGACCAGTTGGCGCTGGTCGGCGCGCAGGTCCTGGATCACGGCGTCCAACGAAAAGCCGTCGCCGGTAACGCCATCGAACATCGCCACATAGTGTTGGGCGCGCTCTTCAAGCACGTCACGGTCGACAAAGATGCCGGCGTGCGACGGCAGGCTGGCGAGACTGATGTTTTCCGCAACGGTGCGGTGCGCGGCGAGCGAGAGTTCCTGGTAGAAAATCGCGATGCCATGCGACTTGGCCGATTGCGGCCCGGTGATGGTGATCGGCTGGCCGTCGAGCAGGATCTCGCCGGAATCCGGCTTGACGCTGCCGGCGACGATTTTCGACAGCGTGCTCTTGCCGGAACCGTTCGAGCCCATCAGCACGTGCACTTCGCCGGCTTCTATCTCGAGGTCCGCGTGGCTAAGCGCCTTCGTTGCGCCGTAAGCCTTGCTGACGCCGTTGAGTTTCAGCTTGATCATTGGAGCGTCCCGTAGATGGCAGCAGGGCGCGCGGATCAATCAATGACCCGCGCGTCCGTCCCGGGAGGAAGCTTACTTGAAGAGCTTCTCGGCGTCTTCGATCGAGAAGGAAGACGTGTAGGAATAATAGCCCGGCTTGCCTTCAAGCGCCTTGGCTGCGTCGGCAAGGTTGGAACTGTCGATGAAGGGGATCGGCAGGTACATGGCGTTCTTGTACTGGCCAGCCGTTGCAGGCTCCTTCAGTTCCTTGCCCTGCAGCATCAGCACCGCGACGTTAAGTGCCGAAGCCATCACGCCCGGAGGGTTGACCGAGGCGCCGGAGTTCAGCTTGTCTTTGGTCCAGATGTCGATGAAGTCCTTGCGGATTTCGCCGGTGGCCGCGATGGAACCGGTCTTGCCGGCATCCATGATCGACTTCCAGGCGCCGGCCGCCATGCCGTCCTGCACCCAGACGCCATTGATGTCGGGGTAGGTAGCGAGCAGGTTCTGCATAGCCTGCTGGCCCTGCGCCTGATCCCAGTTGGCGTTGACTTCATTGACCAGCTTGATGTCGGGGTGCTTGGCGAACACTTCCTTGTAGCCGGCGACGCGCATTTCGTTGGCTGGGTGACCGGCGACGCCGTTGATGGCCACGACATTGCCCTTGCCGTTCAGCGTCTTGGCGAGCCATTCGGCGCCCGCAGCACCCCATGCCTTCTGGTCGATGCCGACATAAAGCGCATCAGGCGACGACACTTCGGCGTCCGTGGCGATGACCAGGATTCCGGCTTCCTTGGCTTGCGCGAAGACCGGATCGAAAGCCGTCGGGCTGTTCGGATTGATGATGATGGCGTCCACGCCTTCGCTGATGAAGTTGCGGACATGGGCGATCTGGCCGGGCACGTCCACGTTGGCGCTCTGCACCTCGACGGTGACGTTGATGCCCTTTTCCTTCCACTTCTCGGCGGCGGCCTTGGCCTCGTCGATCATCTGCGTGCGCCATTCGGAGCCGACCCAGCCGTTCGAAAGGCCGATCTTGACGTCCTTGGCGTAGGCAGAAAGGGCGGAGAAGGCGATCGCCGTGGCGGCGACGGCAGACAGGATAAGCGCTTTTTTCATGTAACATCCTCCCAGAAGCTCAACTGTGAAATGGAGCTTAAATTGAAATGAAATCGATTTCAATGGCTGTTTTCGGGTGTTTTTGACGATTTTGGGAGTCCTCGCCAGACTTGCCGCGTCAGGCCGGCCGCCAAAACGACGGCAGGCAGCCGCTAAAAGGCTGGAAAAGCAGGATAAAAGTTGGGACGGAGCCAAAAACACAACACCCGCCGGGGGAGGAGGTCCGGCGGGTGTCGTATGGTTCGGTCAGCGATCGGGAGGAGGTGAAGGCTGACCGTATCCGCTCTGGCCTGGGAGGAGGATGGCCTCGGCGGAATTCGATGATTGGAAGCTAGGCCTGTTGACCGGTTGGTAAAAGACTCATTTTTGCATGGCAGCATTGCGTTTTGTGCAACGCAGCATGCGCGCGGCGCAATGTCGCCGGTTTGCCCGCTGGACAAGGATAGCAAGCGTCATCAATCGCTTATCTTTTCCAGCCGCGAAATCCGCACCAACGCAACCTTGCGTGGTGGGTTTGACCCTGAGACCAAGTGTCCCGGTCGAGGGGTCAAGGGTCGCATATGACGGTGGCTGCTACGTTTTGTTCCTTGCGCAAGATCAAAGACCAAGGTTTCATCATAGACTAGCGAGGGTAGGTAACTCCCTTGCAATCGATTGCTTTTCTCGCACAGGCGGAACGACATGGTCTCGCAACTGACGACATCCGAACGGCAATATGCGCTGGTCACACTTCTCCTGCTCGGCCTTGGCGGCCTGGCGATGGCGGCCATGGGGCGCGGCGATCCAATCGCCGTGCACGGCTATATCGTCCTGCTTTTCGCCATTGGGTTGTCCTTTGTGGTGATGGCCGGCTACTACGCGCCGGAGCCCGACAAGGACCGCCTGTCGCGTTACTATGACGACCCCACCCGGGTGGGCATCGTTTTGTCCATCGCCTGGGCGGTGGTTGGCATGTTCGTCGGCGTCTGGGTTGCCGCCTTGCTGGCCTGGCCCGACCTTACCTTCGATCAGGCATGGGCAAGCTTCGGCCGCCTGCGCCCGGTGCATACTTCGGGCGTCATCTTCGGCTTCGGCGGCAACGCGCTCATCGCCACCTCGTTCCATGTTCTCCAGCGCACCACGCGCGCGCGCCTGCCCGGCCAGTTCGCGCCGTGGTTCGTGCTGCTTGGCTACAACCTGTTCTGCGTCGTCGCCGCCAGCGGCTACCTGATCGGCGTCACCCAGTCGAAGGAATACGCCGAGCCCGAATGGTATGCCGACATCTGGCTGGTCGTCGTGTGGGTGACCTATTTCCTCATCTACCTGCGCACGCTGGCGCGGCGCAAGGAACCCCACATCTACGTGGCCAACTGGTACTACATGGCCTTCATCCTGGTGGTTGCGATGCTGCACATCGTCAACAACATCGCCGTGCCGATCTCGTGGGGTTCCGCGAAGAGCTATTCGGTCTATTCCGGCGTGCAGGATGCGATGGTTCAGTGGTGGTACGGCCACAATGCGGTGGCCTTCTTCCTCACCGCCGGCTTCCTGGGGATGATGTACTATTACATGCCCAAGCGCGCGGGCAGGCCGATCTTCTCCTACCGGCTGTCGATCATCTCGTTCTGGGGCATCACCTTCTTCTACATGTGGGCTGGCTCGCACCACCTGCACTACACGGCTCTGCCGCAATGGGTGCAAACGCTCGGCATGACGTTCTCCGTGATGCTGCTGGTGCCGTCCTGGGCGTCGGCCGGCAACGCGCTGGCAACGCTCAACGGCGCCTGGCACAAGGTGCGCGATGACGCAACGCTGCGCTTCATGATGGTCGCCGCAGTCTTCTATGGGCTCTCCACCTTCGAAGGCTCGTTCATGGCCATTCGCCCGGTCAACTCTTTGTCGCACTACACCGACTGGACCGTTGGCCACGTCCATGCGGGTGCGCTCGGCTGGGTGGCGATGATCACCTTCGGGTCGATCTATGCGCTGGTGCCGTGGATGTGGAAGCGCGAGGCGATGTATTCGCCCAAGCTCATCGAGGTGCACTTCTGGCTCGCCCTGTCGGGCACCATCGTCTACGTCTTCGCGATGTGGAATTCGGGCATCATCCAGGGCCTGATGTGGCGCACCTACAATGAAAGCGGTTCGCTCACCTATTCCTTCATCGATTCGCTGGTTGCCATGCATCCCTACTACATCGCTCGTGCTTTCGGTGGGCTGCTGTTCCTGCTCGGCGCCATCGTGGCGGCGTACAACGTCTGGATGACGATCCGCCAAAGCAAGCTCGAAGCGGCGCAGGGCAAGGAAGATGCCGATATCCCGCTGTTTGCCCGCGACGCAGTCCAGGCCGGAGAGTAACCGACCATGAAAGAGTTCTTTCACCGCAAGATCGAACGCAATGCCATCGGCTTCGTCGTGGCGATCGTGGCAGTCGCCTCGATCGGCGGCTTCATGGAGATTGCGCCGCTGTTCACCATCCAGGAAACGGTGGAAGAGGTGCCCGACATGCGCACCTACACGCCGCTCGAACTGGCAGGGCGCAACATCTATATCCGCGAAGGCTGCTATGCCTGCCATTCGCAGATGATCCGCACGTTGCGTGACGAGGTCGAGCGCTACGGCCCCTATTCGCTGGCGGTCGAATCCAAATACGACCATCCAATGCTGTGGGGGTCGAAGCGCACCGGCCCGGATCTTGCCCGCCTCGGCGAGAAATATTCCGACGCCTGGCACGTCGCGCACCTCATCAACCCGCGCGATGTCGTGCCGGAATCGGTCATGCCGAAATATGGCTGGCTGATGCGCAACGAACTGAAGATCGATGATCTTGGCGAGCATCTTGCGGCCCAGCAGACGGTCGGCGTGCCCTATACGCAGGCGATGGTCGAGAATGCGGTGCAGGATGCGCGCGGCCAGGCCTCGCCGGACAGCAATGCGGCGGCTGGCGTCGCGGAGCGATATGGCGAAGCGACCCATGTGCGCGCGTTCGACGGCGATCCGTCGCGTCTTACCGAAATGGATGCTCTGGTTGCCTATCTGCAGATACTCGGCAAGCTGACCGACAAGGCCTATCAGCAGGCTGCAACGGCGGAGGTGGAGTAATGGACTTCGATCACGATACGCTGGTAGCGCTCTCGAAGAGCTGGGGGCTTTTCTATCTCCTCGCCATGTCGGCGGCGGTGATGGTCTATGCGTTGTGGCCGTCCAACCGCAAGCGCTTCACCCATGCCAAGATGAGCATTCTCGACAACGACGACAAGCCGCTGGAATAGGCCGGAGAAAAACGATGGAGCTTGAAAAGCGCGATCGGGTGACTGGCCGAACGACCACCGGCCATGAGTGGAATGGCATCGAGGAACTCGAGACACCGATCCCGAGGGTGGTCTTTTTCTTCCTTGGCGCTACGGTTCTGTTTTCGCTGATCTGCTGGGTGCTCTATCCGACCTGGCCGCTCGGCTCGACCTTCACCAAGGGCCTGACCGGGTTCGACCAGCGAAACCTCGTCACCGAGCAGGTCGCCAAGGCCGATGCGGAGCGCGCTTCGGCGTGGGCCGGCAAGGTCGAGACCCTGAGCTATGCCGAGATCGAGGCCGACCCGGCGCTGATGCAGCCGGTGAAGGAGGCGGGCCGCACCCTGTTCGTCGACAACTGCGCCGTCTGTCACGGCGTCAGTGCGACCGGCGGTCCGGGCTTCCCCAATCTCACGTCGAAATCGTGGCTGTGGGGTGGTGAACCCGAAGCGATCGAGGAAACGATCAAGGTCGGCATCAATTCCACCAATGACGACACGCGCGTTTCGCAGATGATGGCCTTCGGCCGCGACGGCGTGCTCGCGCCGGAGCAGATTTCAAATGTCGTAACCTACGTTCGCTCGCTGTCCGGTGCCGAGGGCGATGCCGCCAAGATCGACGCGGGCAAGGAGGTCTTCGCCGCCAATTGCGTGGCCTGCCACGGCGACAATGCCAAGGGCAGCCACGACGTCGGCGCGCCCGACCTGACGGATCATTTCTGGATCTACGGCGGCGATGTCAATTCCGTCTACACCAGCGTCTATTCCGGCCGGCAGGGTCACATGCCGCACTGGGGCGCGCGCCTCAGCCCGCTCCAGGTCAAGCTCCTGACCGTTTACGTTCACTCGCTTGACGGAGCGCCGCAGTGACATCGGCAAGCGCCGCAACGCCATCCCAAGACAGCCCGCAACGCCGGCGCAGGCTGGCAGTATGGGGCCTGGCCGCAACGGTGTTGGCGGTGTTTGTCGCAGCAAACGCGCATCTGGTCTATGTTGCGGTCACCTCGCAGCCCGACTGCGTGCCGCACGCAAAGGAAGTCGGTGTCGACGGCGCTCCCCTCAGGGCAGCGCGATCGGCCTGTTGAAGCTGAAAGGATAAGGCATGGCCACCGCCGAACCGTCCGAGATCATCATTCCGCTGGCCGAGCAGCGCCGCCGCCATCTTCCTGCAAGCGCTGCCTTTGCATGGCTTGGAGCCGGCTGGCGCGATCTGTGGCGACACCCCGGCCCGAGCCTTTTTTATGGCCTTGTCGTGTTCGCGATTTCCGTCGCGATGGTATGGTGCCTGTTCGCCCTCGGGCTGGACTACATCCTGTTTCCTGCACTGGCGGGGTTCATGGTGGTCGGACCGTTGGTCGCCATCGGTCTTTACGAGAAGAGTCGCGCCCTCGAAGACGGCGAGCCGGTCAAGCTTGAAAGCATGCTGTTCGTCGTCGCCAAGTCGGGGGCGCAGGTGCTTTATACCGGCGCGATCCTCTGCCTTTTGATGCTGCTCTGGATGCGTGCGGCCGTCATCATCTATGCCTTGTTCTTCGGCGTCCGCCCGTTCCCCGGTCTTGACCACGTTGCCGGAATGCTCGCCACGACGCCGGAAGGTTGGGGCATGCTTGTCGTAGGTACCGTGGTTGGCGGCCTGTTCGCGGCCTTCTCCTTTGCCATCAGCGTATTTGCCATTCCCATGCTGCTCGACCAGAAGCTCGATGCCTTCACCGCGATGGGCACCAGCATTTCAATGGTCTGGCGCAACCTGCCGGTAATGGTAATGTGGGGCGTGATCGTGCTGGTCCTGTTCCTGCTTGCGGTCGTTACCGGGCTTGTCGGCCTGGTCATCATCTTCCCGCTGCTTGGCCATGCCACCTGGCATGCCTACAAGGCAATCAGATGAGTTGCTGTGCGCCCGGCGTAGAGGCTGCTGCCGAACTCGGGCGCGATCCCTCGGCAGAAGAGCTACGGCTGGCCAGCCGTGATCTGGGCGATGGTCTTTTCCAGACCGATCTTTCCGTTCCCGCCGTCCATTGTGCGGCGTGCATTCGCACTGTCGAACGCGGGCTTGGCAAATTGCCCGGCGTCGAAAGCGCACGCGTCAACCTCTCGACCAAGCGCGTTGGCGTCAAATGGCGGGGCGACGTCGCACCGCAGATGATCCAGACTCTCGCTGGTCTCGGCTATCCCGCGCATCTCTATGAAGCAGAGCAGGACAAGCGCGATCCCGAACTTTCGCGCCTTATCCGCGCCGTCGGCGTCGCCGGCTTCTGCGCCATGAACATCATGCTGCTTTCAGTGTCGGTCTGGTCCGGCGCCGATGCGGAGACGCGACAGGCTTTTCACTGGATTTCGGCCGCTCTGGCCTTGCCGGCGCTCGTCTATTCCGGGCAGGTTTTCTTTCGCTCGGCATGGGGCGCCTTGAAGGTCGGCCGCACCAACATGGACGTTCCGATCTCCATCGGCATTACGCTTGCCTATTCGCTCAGCCTCTACGACACGGTCCACAATGGAACCCATGCCTATTTCGACGCCGCCACGACGCTGGTGTTCTTCCTCCTGATCGGGCGAACGCTGGACCATGTCATGCGCGAGAAGGCGCGCGCCGCGGTGCGCGGCCTCGTGCGGCTGAGCCCGCGCGGCGCGACCGTCCTGCGTGACGACGGCAGCCAGGATTACCTTCCGGTCAGCGAAGTCGAGCCCGGCATGCGCATCCTGCTCGCCGCAGGCGACCGCATTCCGGTCGACGGTACGGTCGTGGAAGGTTCATCGGAACTCGACTGTGCCATCGCCACCGGCGAGAGTGCGCCACTTCATGTTGGTCCCGGCTCCGAATTGCGCGCGGGTACGCTCAATCTCACCGGCCCCCTGACGCTTACCGCGACTGCCAAGGCGCAAGACTCGTTCCTGGCCGAGATGGTGCGTTTGATGGAGGCAGCCGAAGGCGGACGCGCTCGCTATCGGCGCTTGGCCGACCGGGCCTCACGGCTTTATTCGCCGGTTGTCCATGTAACCGCATTCCTGACGTTCCTTGGTTGGATCGCCGCGACCGGCGACTGGCATCAGTCAATCAGCATTGCCATTGCCGTTTTGATCATCACCTGCCCCTGCGCGCTCGGGCTGGCTGTGCCGATCGTGCAGGTGATTGCAGCACGGCGCCTGTTCGAAAACGGCGTCATGGTCAAGGATGGCTCCGGCATCGAACGGCTGGCCGAAATCGATGCGGCTCTGTTCGACAAGACAGGCACGTTGACGCTTGGCCGGGCGCGGCTCGTCGATGCGCAGGCCGACGACAAGGCAATGCTTGATGTCGCGGCAGCGCTGGCCGCAAAGTCGCGTCACCCGTTGTCGCGGGCCATTGCATCCGGTGTCAATCGAGATACGGCAATCCTGCTTGCTGACATCGTCGAACATCCCGGCCTAGGCATTGAAGCCCATGCGGGAGTCGACATCTACCGTCTGGGCCGTGCCGAATGGGCGCTTGCTGGAGGGGGTGAAGGTCAGGGAACCGTGCTGGCCCGCAACGGTGGACTTGCCGCGAGCTTCGTATTTGAGGACGCCCTTCGCCCGTACGCTGGCGACGCCATTGCCGCCTTGCAAGCCGAGGGGCTTGATGTGGCGATATTGTCTGGCGATCAGCCTGCCACTGTTGCGGCCACTGCCCGGCAACTGCGTGTCCAGAACTATGAAGGCGCGCTGCTGCCCGGCGCAAAACTCGACTACCTTGCCAATCTGGCCCAGCACGGCAAGCGCACCTTGATGGTGGGCGACGGGTTGAACGATGCCCCGGCGCTCGCCGCCGCGCATGTGTCGATGGCGCCGGCAACCGCTGCCGACATAGGACGCAACGCCGCCGACTTCGTTTTCCTGCATGAAAGCCTGTCGGCGGTGCCGACTGCGCTTGCTGTCGCCCGGGAGGCAGGCCAGTTGGTGAGGCAGAATTTTGCGCTTGCCATCATCTATAACGCCATCGCCTTGCCGATCGCGATCGCAGGCTATGTGACGCCGCTTATCGCCGCGCTTGCCATGTCGCTGTCGTCAGTGCTTGTAGTGGCCAATGCACTTCGCCTCAGGGCTGGCAAACTGCCCAAGCCAGCCGACAAGGCGCGCCCGTATCAAGCGTCAAAAATTCAATCGATAGTGCCGGCTGAATGAGCAGCCTTGTCTTCCTCGTGCCTCTGGCGCTTATCCTGGGTGGCGCTGCCCTTGGCGGCTTCCTATGGTCGCTTCGCAGCGGCCAGTATGACGATCTTGACGGAGCGGCCGCGCGCATCCTCCTCGACGACGACGAGGACGACGAAAGGTAGGGCTCTTATTGCCGGCCCTGTTCGGACGCGAGCTTGACTAAGTCGAGTGCTTCTTCGCCGACTATGCGTTGTTCGGCGTCTATCACCGCGCGCCAGACGAAGTTGCCGCGCCGCACGGTCAGCCGTTGCTGCCCTTCGTCGGGGCCGGCGCCTGCTTCGACCGTGCTTGTCACCAGCCCCAGCCGCATCATCCTTTGCAGTTCGGCCACGGTCAGGTGCAGCCTTGCGGCCAGGATCGCAGGATCGACGAAGAAATCTCCCTTGGCGTCACGTTCCAGTTTCATGCTCGATCTCCGGGCGATGGAATGTCCCAGCCTTCCAAGACTTCCTGGTGCAGAATATATGGCGCTTTCCGACGCTGTTTGCCTTTTCGCAAATACATAGATTGCAAATCTATGTTTTACATGACCCATGAGAAGATCATGGGTGGGAGACCCTTCGATGCGCCAGCGCGAACGAGCTGGATGGCAAGCAGCTAATGATAGGTCCATGGATGGCCGCGCTGCTGCCTACAGCCTCGCCGTTCTGATCGCGCAGGGGTGCGGCAACATGCTGGCGCCAGCCGGTTGGGAGGTGCTTGTGCTTTGTGACCATCTCTGCGCTGAACCGCATCCCTGCCGATCTGGCAGGCATGACTCCAAGGATGTGCGATCATGATGGGGGCGGCGCTTTCGCGCTGGACTATGGCGTATTTTGCCGCCGCGCTGGCGTGCCTCCTTGGCGCCCAGACCATGATGGCCATGGGCCTTGGATATCCCGCGACGGCGGTGGAAGACCCGCAGACGCTTGCGCTCGTGCATATGATAACCATCGGCTGGCTCAGCCTCTTGATGTGCGGGGCATTGTTCCAGTTCGTGCCGGTTCTGGTGGCGCAGCCGCTTGTCGGCGCACGGTTCGTGCTGCCGGCGCTGGTCAGCCTTGTCGCTGGACTTGCTTCGCTTCTCGCAGGCTTCCTGCAACTCTCCGGCGATCTGCAAACCGACCTGCCTTTGCTGCCGATCGCCGGTATTCTTTTGCCGCTGGGCTTCGGCCTTGCCATCGTCGTTCTGGGCCGCACACTTCTGCGCGGCAGGCCGTTGCCGCTGCCCGCCCGCTTCGTCGCCGCGGGTCTGGCCTGTCTGGTCGCCACGGCTTCGATTGGCGTTCTGTTTGCCCTGTTGCTGTCAGGGCTCGATATGGCGGGCGCTGAGATCGACTGGACCGGCGAAGTCTTGCCGCTGCATGTGACCGCTGGCTTCGGCGGCTGGCTGACGATGACCGCGATTGGCGTCAGCTATCGGCTTTTGCCGATGTTCATGCTGTCGCCGGACAAGGAGCGCGCCACCGGAAAAATTGTGCTCTGGAGCAGTTGCGCCGCGCTCGCGCTGGTTCTGGTCGTGGTTCCGATTGAGCGCGTGTTGGGCGGTCCGGGAATTGCGTGGCATGCCGCCTGCCTTGCCATGCTCGTCGCCGTCGTTTTCTACGGCGTCGATCTGGTCTTCTTCTACCGCCATCGCAAGCGGCGAAATATCGAACTGAACAGCCGTTCGGCCATCGGGGCCTTTGCCGCGCTTTACCTGTCGGTCGCCTTGCTTGTCGGGTTGGTCGCGACCGGTACGCTTGGCCAGCACATCGCGGCTCTCGTTTATCTTGTCGCCTTCGGCTGGCTGAGCGGCCTTGGCCTGTCGCAACTTTACAAGATCGTCCCGTTCCTCACATGGCTGGAATGCTACGGCCCGGTGATGGGTCGCAAGCCGACGCCGCGTGTTCAGGACCTCGTCGTGGAAAAGCGCGACATTCCGTGGTTCGCCTTGTATTTCGCCGGCGTGCTTGCAGGTACGATCGCGCTTCTTGCGGGCATGCCGGACCTGTTTCGGCTGGCGACGCTAGCAACACTTTGCGCAACGGTGGCGCTGGTGGTTGAAATGGTGCTGGTACGCCGCCTGTTCAACGTAGCCGTTGCCACGCGTTTGCCCGAGGGCACCTCGAGGCCCCGGCTTTTTCTTTCATCCGCGCGATGAACCCGACTGGAGAATTTCTCATGAGCATGCCCTATTACGACCTCGATGTTCGGCCGATCCTGCGCGAAGGCGGTGAACCATTCAGCGTCATCATGCAGGCCGTGTCAGCACTTGCTCCAGGACAGAGCCTTCGCCTTTTCGCCACCTTCAAGCCGCTGCCGTTGTTCCAGGTTCTCGGCGCGCGCGGGTTCGATGCCTCGGCGCGCGAGATCGGCAGCGGCGAGTGGGAGGTGATTTTCACTCCGAGCGAAACCGCGGCAGCGCCGGCTGCGAAGCCTGCCGCTGCTGCCTCTGCGTCCAATGATGCTTGGCCTGCTCCGGTCGATGAACTCGACAATCGCGACCTAGACCCGCCCGAGCCGATGGTGAAGACGCTCGAAGGCGTGGAGGCGCTGCAACCAGGCCAGACCATTGCCGCGCTTTTGCCGCGTGAGCCGGTCTTCCTGCTTGAGGAACTTGAGGCGCGCGGCCATAGCTGGCGCGGCCAGATGGAACCGGAAGGCCACTACCGGGTGGTGATCCGCGCAGGGAACCCTCGGCGCTAAAGATGGCAAGCAACGAAGAAGCCGAGCCGCTGGCCGCCGATGTGATCGAGGCGCTGCGCGTGGTGATCGACCCCGAACTCGGCGAAAATGTCGTCGATCTCGGCCTCATCTACGACGTTTCCATCGCCGAGGGCGGGGTCGCGCAGATCGAAATGACGACGACGACCAAGGGCTGCCCGGCAACCGGCTATCTTAAGGAAGCAGTGGAAAGTGCGGCATGGTCGGTGGCCGGCGTGCACTTTGCCGAGGTCAAGCTTACATACGAGCCGGCCTGGATGCCGGAAATGATGAATGACAGTGCGCGACAGCGGCTGGGTCTCGCCTGATGGAAGAACGCATATGAACGACACCACCCGTACCAAGAGCAAGATCGTTATCGACGGCGTGCCCTTGCCCGATCTCCTCGACGAGCAGATGGTCCATGATGTCGTGCACGGTTTCTACGACCAGATCCGGCGCGACGAGTTGCTCGCACCTGTCTTCAACAGCCGCATTTCCCCGGACGAGTGGCCACACCATCTCGCCAAGA
Organism: Mesorhizobium sp. FG116; assembly: GCF_057809835.1. NCBI lineage: Bacteria > Pseudomonadati > Pseudomonadota > Alphaproteobacteria > Hyphomicrobiales > Phyllobacteriaceae > Mesorhizobium > Mesorhizobium sp. FG116. The sequence goes on along the minus strand of NZ_JBMDKS010000033.1, from coordinate 8,311 downwards.
TGTGCGACTTCTGGTCCTCGGTACTGCTCAGGACGTATCGATATGACGGCCGGCCGCTGCCGCCGCACCTGGCGATCCCCGGCCTCGGCGAAGAGCATTTCCGACGCTGGTTGACGCTGTTTCGCGCAACGGTTCATCGCGTTTGCCCGCCCGAGGTTGCCGCCCTGTTCATGGATCGTGCGCTGCGCATCGCGCACAGCTTCCGCCTCGCCGTGGCCTTCAGTCGAGGCGAAAGCACGGTCGACATTCAGCCGATATTCGAAGAGAGCTTGTAGGGTCTCGGCCTCACCCCTAACCGGGGCCTGTCTGGAGATGGACTAACATGCGGCTAACCGGTTTCTCCGACTACGCGCTTCGGATGCTGATGTTTGCCGCTTCGGCAGAAGGCCGGCTCATCACCATCGAAGAAACGGCGCGCACCTTTCGCTTGCCCAAGACGCATCTCAACAAGGTCGCGAATGTCTTGACGCGCGGCGGTTTTCTCGTCGGCATTCGTGGCCGGGCTGGCGGATTGATGCTGGCGCGCCGCCCGGAAGCGATCCGCATCGGCGACGTCATGCGGCTGACCGAGCCGGATTTTGCGCTTGTCGAATGTTTTTCCACCGGCAACCAGTGCGTCCTCACCAATTGCTGCAAGCTTTCGGGCGTGCTGAACGAGGCGTTGGCGTCGTTTCACAGGACCCTGGATAGCTACACGCTTGCCGACATCGTGCTGGCTCCGACGGATTTCTTCCCGACTGGTCCCTTTTCCGGGAAGTCCCGTGCTTTAGAGGCAGCGCGATAGCAACCGCCGGAGCGAGCGCAGCAAGCTAGCCTATTTGTCGGATTGTCCCTCGGCCAGCAGGAGCAGCTTGTGCGGCTGCACCACGGTCACCTTCTGGCGTCCGCTTTTCACCAGGCCCTTCTCCTCCCACGCCGTCATCAGCCGGCTGACGGTGTGCAAAGTCGTTCCGGTCATGTCGGCTATGTCCTGGCGTGACAGCGGGAAGTCGATCAACAACCCGTCCTCGGTCTTCCTGCCCGTCTGCTGCACCAGTTTGAGCAATGCGTGGGCAACACGGCGGTCCACCTGTTCGGTAGACATTTCGATCACGCGCGCATGCGCGTCCTGCAGCCGCGCACCGACGGCTTTGTAGGTATTGGCGCCGAAGCTCGGAAAGGCGGCTGCGAATTCAGACCACAACCGGCTCGGCCACGACAGGATCACGCAGTCGACCGCGGCGACTGCGGTTGCCGGATAGGTCGTGCGGCCGAGCGCGTGGGCAATGCCAAGCAATTCGCCGGGGCTGATGTAGCGTACGATAACCTGCTGGCCATCGGGCGTGGTCTTCACAACGCGAACATGCCCGTCGAGCAGCAGGAAGAAGGCGTGTGCCTCGGCTTCCTGTTCGAAAATGGCCGTATCCTTGGCCACCCGCATCGAACGAGCTTGCCCCAGCATGGTGTCCAGTTCGGTAGCCTGCATGCCCTGGAAGGGAGCCAGGTCGGCGATCAATGTTCGGTCGAGGCGGCTCAAGTCGCTCTTTCCTGTTGCGGTCGAAAAGCGCCCCAGAGGGCGCCTGCGTCAACCGGCACCACCATTATCGGTGATCCCGGCTTTGTTTGCGTTCTCGCAACGTTTATCACTCCACTGCGGCTTAGACACCATCTCAACGTCGCACAAAATGAAAGGCAAGATCATGAGAAACAAGATCGCTATGGCTGTTGCAGTCGCCGCCCTGATGATGGCAGGCGCTGCCCAGGCTGCGGACCATCAGGTCCAGATGCTCAACAAGGGTGACAAGGGCGCCATGGTATTCCAGCCTGACTTTATTCAGGCGCAACCCGGCGACACCGTTACTTTCGTGCCGACCGACAAGGGCCATGACGCCGAGAGCATCAAGGGCATGATCCCCGATGGCGCCGAGCCGTTCAAGGGCAAGATGAACGAGCAGATCACCGTTACGCTCGACAAGGAAGGCGTCTACGGCGTCAAGTGCACGCCGCATTACGGCATGGGCATGGTGGCTCTCGTCGTCGTCGGCAAGCCGGTCAATCTCGATGCCGCCAAGGGGGTCAAGCAGACGGGCAAGGCAAAGAAAGTGTTCGAAGCCCTGTTGGCCGAAGTGCCGGCTAATTAAAGCCAGTCATGGTGCCGGTGAGCGGTCGTGGGATCGCGCACTCCAGAACTGCATTGGAGCATCCCCGGATCGCACGCCGGTTGTGAGCGCTCCGCCGGCAAGGCAAACTCCGGGGGGAATTTGCCTTGCCGTTTTATTGAAATGAACGACATGGCCATTCCTCGCACCAGACCCGGCAACTATCCGGCGATCCTCTCCTACGGCTTTCGCCCGTTCTTCCTTCTTGGTGCGCTGCATGCCGGCGCTTCCATCGTCTTCTGGCTGCCGCTGTTTTATGGCTCGGTCGAAATCTCCAGCGTATTCGTGCCGGTCGATTGGCACATCCACGAGATGTTGTTCGGTTATCTCGCAGCCATCGTCACCGGCTTCCTTCTGACGGCAATTCCTAACTGGACCGGCCGACTGCCGGTTCAGGGTTTGCCGCTTCTGGGGTTGGTGGTTCTGTGGCTGGCTGGTCGGGTTGCGGTCGCTTTCTCAGCCGAGATCGGCTGGGCAGCCGCGGCGGTCATCGACTGTGCCTTCCTGCTGGCGGTCGCCGCGTCTGCGGCGATCGAGATCATTGCCGGCCGCAACTGGCGCAACCTCAAGGTTGTGGTTCCGGTCAGCGTGCTGTTCCTTGCCAATCTGGCCTTTCATCTGGAAGCTCATTTCGAAGGGATTTCCGATGTTTCGCGGCGGCTTGGCATCGCAGCGGCCATCGTCCTCATCACCATCATAGGCGGTCGCATCATTCCGAGCTTCACGCGCAACTGGCTGGTGCGCGAAAATCCGGGACGCCTGCCGGTTCCGTTCAACAAGCTTGACGCAGCCATCATCATTTTTTCGGTGCTGGCGCTGGCGGCATGGACCTTTGCCCCCGGATCGATACTGACCGGCTGGATGATGATTGTAGCTTCCGCTCTTAATCTTCTGCGTCTCGCCCGCTGGGCCGGCGAGCGCACCTTGCGCGATCCGCTCGTAACCGTGTTGCACGTCGCCTATCTGTTCATACCTGCCGGGTTCCTGCTTGCAGGGCTTCCGGCGCTTCTGCCGGATAGCGTTCCGCCCGTGGCCGGCCTGCACGCATTCGGGGTCGGCGCGGTCGGCTCGATGACGCTCGCGGTCATGACGCGCGCCACGCTTGGGCACACGGGACGCGAACTGCGGGCCAGTGGTGGTACGCGCGCAATCTATGTGCTTGTCGCGCTAGCCGCACTGGCTCGCATCGCCGCTGCATTCGTGCCCGATATGACGATGCTGCTCGACATGTCAGCCGGGCTGTGGGCAGCCGCGTTCCTCGGTTATGCCGCCATTTTCGGCGGCATGCTGGTCAAGCCGAAACTGCGCGCACACTAGGTCGTGGACTCATAAATATGATGGAAATGGCGCCTGGAACGGCAATAAGATGCAAGGAGAAGCGCGAAGGGCGATGTGGACCATCGGCCGAGCGGTTCGACGCGGCAGCTTGCAGCCGTTCCGGCGTCCTTCGGATGTGGTCCATCTGCCCGGCTACTTTGTCAAAAGAGCTTGAAAATGAATGACATTTCCTGCGCTCTTTTTCCTCGTATCCGAACAGATGGCCTCACACCATTTCGATCAGATTTATGAGTTCACGACCTAAAGCGTTTCAAGAGCCTCACGGCTCGTGCAGGCTTTCGTCCAGTCCGCGCAGCAGCGGGTAGAGGAAATAGGAGATGATGGTGCGTTGGCCTGTCTTGATCTCGGCCTGCACCGTCATTCCGGGAATCAACCGGAAACCTTGCGGCAGGTTGCGCAAATTCATGTCGCCAAGCGCCACCCGCACCTTGTAGAAGGGTGCCGTGTTTTGCTGATGCTGTTCGCCTTGCTGGCCCGGCGCGAACGCGTCCTGGCTGATGTTGCGAACCTTGCCGTCGGCCGTTCCGTGTTTCTGAAACGGGAAGGCGTCGAACTTGACCCTTGCGGTGTCATCGCTGGCGATCTGGCCGATGTCCTTGGACGCAACCGCAACTTCCGCCTCAAGCGGCACATCAAGCGGCACCAGCGTAAACAAGGGCTCTGCGTCACGCACCACGGAACCGATGGAGCGCTGCGCAATGTCCAGAACGGCGGCATCGGCGGGTGCGGTCAGCACTGCCATCTGCTGGCGCAGTTCGGCCTTCTTCAGCTCTTCCGAGGCAGCGCCCCGATTGTCGCGCAACTCCACCAGGTTCTCCATTGAAGCGCGGCGGAAATCCTCCATGAAGGCCTGCCGTTCGGCCTTGGCCTGCTCGAGGGTCTGTGCCGTCTCCAATTGATTGCCGCGAATGCGGCCGATGCCGGCCTCAAGGTCGAGACTGACGTCGCGCCCCTGCAGATAGCTCAGGCGCGAGCCTGTGCCCTGGTCGAAAAGGGTTTCGCGCATCTGGTCGATTTCATGTAGGCCTGCCAGCCGCTTGACCAGCACCGCTTCCTCGCTGTGGCTCGCGGCAAGGGTCGCTTCCGCATGCGCGATCTGCGTGTCGTAGTCGCGCAGCTTGGCATCGTAGAAGGCCTTGCGCTGGCTGAACAATTGCGCCTGTAGCAACTGGTCGGCGCGCGCACTCTGCGGCACCGAATAGGTCTTTCCCGCAAGTTCTGCCTCGATGCGTTCGATCTGGGAATCGAAGCCCTGGATCTTGCCCAGCAACTGGCTGCTGTCAGCCGTGGCAAAGGTCGGGTCAAGCGTCGCCAGGGTCTGGCCGGCGTGCACGGTGTCGCCGACTTTCACATCGATCGTGCGGATCACCGAGGTTTCCAGCGGTTGCACTACCAGCATCGGCCGCGTCGTGATGAGCTTGCCGGGGGCGACGACGATCTCGTCAATGCTCGACAGTGAGGCCCAGGTGATGGCGCATGCAACGAAAAACAGGATGCCGTAGAGCGTCATGCGCGCCAGCCGGGGAGGCGGCCTCTGCTCAAGCTCGACGGCGTCGGGCTGGAACTCGAGTATTGCCGGAACCGGCGGTGCCTGAACTATGCGCAGGACGGGCGGCTCCACCGGAGCAGGAACGGGCGTGGTGTCGGTCTTGGCGAGCGAGAGCTTGGCGCGGGAGGCTTTCATACTGCAAGCCTCGTCTGCTGGTTCCACAGATGCCGGTAGGTCGTGCAGCGCGACAGCAACTGGTCGTGGCCGCCAATATCGGCGAGCTTGCCTCGGTCGATGACCAGGATGGCGTCGGCGTCGGCAAGCGTCGACAGGCGGTGCGAAACGATGATGACCGTACGACCCTCGGCGATCTTGCGGATGCTCTGGCGAACGATCATCTCGCTTTCCGGATCAAGCGCGCTGGTCGCCTCGTCGAAGATCAGGATACGCGGATCATTCACCAGCGAGCGGGCGATGGAGAGGCGCTGCTTCTGTCCGCCGGACAGGTTTTCGGCATTTTCCTCGATCATCGTATCGTAGCCTCGAGGCAACTGCTCGATGAACTCTTCGGCACCCGCCAGACGCGCCGCCTCGACAACCTGTTCAAAGGTGGCGTCCGGCCTTGCCGCCGCGATGTTCTCGCGAACAGTGCCGCGGAACAGGAAATTGTCCTGCAGCACCACGCCGACATTCTTGCGCAAATGGACGAGGTCGATTTCGCGCACATCATGGCCGCCGATGCGAATGATCCCCTGCTGGATCGGATAGAGCCCCTGCAAAAGCCGCGTCACCGTGGTCTTGCCCGAGCCGCTGCGGCCGACGACGCCGAACACGCTGCCGGCGTTGATCGCGAACGAGACGTTGTCCAACGCCAGAGGCATGTCGGCGCGATAGCGGAAGGACACATTCTGGAACTCGATGGCGCCGGCAATATCGGGCCTCAAGCCCTCGGTGCGACCGCTGCGCTCGACGCGCTGGTTCATCACTTCGCCCAGCATGCGGACCGAAAGCGCGACCTCCTGGTATTCGTGCACCATCGTCACGATCTGGACGAGCGGTCCTGAGACGCGGCCGGCCAGCATATTGAAGGCAACGAGTGCGCCGATGGTCATGTTGCCGTCGAACACGGCCAGTGCGCCGAAGCCGACGATGGAAACGCCCATCAGCTTCTCCATGAAGCCGGTAACGGACTGCGCCACCGTGGAAATCTTCTCGACATCGAAGCGCGTGGTCACCGTCTGGGCGGAACGGTCGTCCCAGACGCGGCGTTGCAGCGGCTCCATGGCGAGCGATTTCACCGTGCGCATGCCGTGAACGGTCTCGACCAGCATGCCCTGGCGGATGCCCTCGGCTTCATAGAGCGCGTTCAGCCTCCGCTTGAACGGGCCAACCATCAGCGCCACGACGATGGCGATGGCTGCGCTGAACAGAAGCACCAGCGTCGCGAGCTTGGCGCTGTAGAGGAACAGCACCGGCACGAAAACCAGCAGCGACAGCGCATCAAGCATGGTCAGGAACAGGCGCCCGGTCATGAATTCACGAATGCGGCCCGCCTGCTGCATATGCTTGACCAGAACGCCCGCCGAACCCTGTTCGAAGAAGGTGATCGGCAGGTCGAGCAGGTGCTTGAAGGTCCGCGTCGCCACCCTGATGTCGATGCGGTTGGTGGCGAAGATCAGGAGATAGCGGCGCAGGAATACGAAGGTTGCGTCGAACAGAAGCGCCACGCACACGCCGATGCTCAAAACGTAGAGCGTCGAATAGCTCTCGTGGACGAGCACCTTGTCGATGACGAGCTGGAAAAAGATCGGTGTTGCCAGGCCGATGGCGTAGAGGAACAAGACTGCGATGGCGACGTCGGCAAACAGCCTCCGCTGCTTGACGATTTCGGGCAGGAACCAGCGGAAGCTGAAGGGCTGATCCGGGTCGCTCAGCGCATAGGTGCGCTTGGCCAGCAGAAGTTCGCCGCTCCATCTCGCGCAAAACTGGTCGAGCGGCACGGCAAGCAGTTCCGGGCGCGCCGCCAGCGGATCGAATATCTGCACGATATCCTCGCCGGCCTCGGTGCGCGCGGTGCCGATAATGGAGACCCAGTTGTCGTTGTCGAGGCGGGCAAGCGCCGGATAGGCCTTGCCGAGCTTCATCAGGCCGTTGCGACCGACCTTGGCGAATTTGGCGCGTAGGCCGGCTTCCCGGGCCATGCGCAGTATTAGGGTCGGAGATGCCGGCTCACTGCCCACGGCATAGATCGCCGCCAACCTCTCGGGGCTGCCGTCCAGCCCGTGATGCCGCAACAAGCCGGCCAGGCAATACAGCCCTGTCTGCGGCATCGAATCCATGGCCGGAAGCCCCCGCTACGATCAGGTTTCGATCAGCTGAAGTTGGGTGAGCCGTTTACGCCACGGCCATGCTTCTCGGCTTCCGCGGGTGCGACTGGCGTCTTCTTCACCGCGCCGGCGTCGATCAGGCCCTGCAACACCTTTTGCATCAACTCGACGCTGTTGGCGAAGGCCTCAACCGGCATGATGACGCGCTGGCGGAACACCGGCTTTGGAGAATTGGTATGATCACGTTCGCTCGGCGACAGGCTGACAAGGTCGATGCGCACGATGGTGCCGCTGACAGTGACCTCGCCGATACCGTCGGCGTACAATTCCTGGTGCATTGCGTGTCCTTCCTCTGGGCCGGATGTCCGACAGTGCTTGTCGCGTAGTGGAATATACTACGCGGCAAGCTGTCCGTTGAACATTACATCGACCCAGTAGTTGGACGCATTCCATGTGCTGGTCGGGAATACAGAGCTACTTCCATAGGCGTAGACCCCGGCATTCACGGGTGCAGTAAGGGGCCCATTTGTGACAGGGGCGGTGAAGTAGTTGTTGTTCGCGGAGTAGAAGCCGTTGGTGTGGTACGAAACGACATAGGTCTGACCGGCCGAGATCTGGATCGGCGTGTTGAAGGTCGCCGATTGCCAGCCGCTTGCCGTCTCGTTGGTGAAGGTCAGCGTTCCCATCAGGCTGCCGGTCGAGGTCCACAGGCTGCCGGTGTGCGTGCCCGTATTCTGCGACCCCTTGTAGAACTTGATGCCGGTGATGGTGCCTGCCGTCGAGGCTGTAAACTTCATGCCAAGCTCGACCGAATTCGGATCGTTGTCAGCGATGATCGCTGGTGTCGAGTTCGATGCAAACAGACTCTGCGTGGCGGGCGGGGGTGTTGTGACGTTGAGAGACACGGTTGCGGACGATGCTCCGCCCTTGCCGTCGGAGATGGCATAGGTGAAGCCTGCCGCGCCGGTGTAGCCGGCGGTCGGGGTGAAGGTGACGGTGTTGGTCTGGGCGTTGAAGGT
>NZ_JBMDKS010000032.1:0-45544 GCF_057809835.1 Mesorhizobium sp. FG116 | reverse complement strand
AGCCCAGGCCACGAAGTTCCTCGAAGATGCGGATCAACGTTAGCCGCTCACGCTGGATGGCATCGCGCATATCGAAATGCTCCTCGTACCAGACGAGACGCTGCACGCCGTAGCGACCTGTAAAGCGTGAACCCTCGCCCGCCTTGTGTTCGGGAATGCGCCTGGAGAGGTCATTCGTCACTCCAATGTAGATGGTGCCGCGCATTTGGCTTGCGGTCATGTAGACATAGCCGGTCATGGCGAAATGCTAATCCCGCTCCGTCGAAATCCAAATTCCCCGTACCGGCCTCACAACCATCCCACCCCAATCCACCATCCAACAGTTGCACCCAGTTCGTAGAGTCCCCTGCCCGACTCGCCCTACGCCTTGGTTCTCAACAGGAGAACGACAATGGCAAGTTGCAAGGACGGCAATGGCGATACGTGGGAAATCTACTCGGCAACCGACGGCTGGCGCTGGCGGCGGACCGCAGCGAATGGCAGGATCGTCGGTTCGGCAACACAAGGCTACTCCAACAAGCAGGACTGCATCGACAATGCACGCCGCAACGGCATGACCTGCACTCCAGCGTGAAACCGGATCGTTGGGCGCCGCTCGGGCAGGCTAAACGTGTGAACCGATCTGCCGACGGCACCCGGCCATCTCTTTGATTCCACTCAACTCCGCAAGAATCTTTTGCCCCGTTTATCCCCACCCTCTGCAACCTCCCCCATACTCAGCCCCATCGCCCTTGCGGGAGACCTGGTGCGCACCGGGTATCAGGGAGGGGCGACGGTGCCGAGCTGGTCGTCTTCGGTAGGCGGCTGGGTGATGAACCCCTAAGTTCGGCCCTCGAACCGGGCGCAGTGTTGCCCGCAGTTGTCGGCCATCGAGGCTGGAGCTGCGGCATGGCCGGTGCACTGGTTGAGGGAAGCCACCGGACGGGCGGCCGCAAGGCCGCACTAAACTACTAAAACGAGCGACCGAACGGCCGCCCGTCCTCCCGACCTCTCCAATGAGGTCCGTTCTTTGACAATGGCCAGACGGCTTTAGCCGGGCGTGGCGATGAACAAATGTGCTCCTCACAGCTTCACAAGCATGGCGGTGCCGTACATGAAGGCGATGCCGACGCCGAGCCCGGCCAGCACCGCAGGCGAAAACAGCGCCGCCGAGCCGCGATTGCCCATGCGCATCAACAGCGCGCCCACTTCCACGATGACCTGCAGGATGGCCCCTGCCCCGATGGCCAGCGCCAGCGCCGACCATTGCGGCGCATAAGCGAGGCTGCCCACCCACATGCCGATCACCGCCGGTCCGCCGGCCAGAAGCGCCAGCGCCGGGAAGATCCACAGCGGCGGCTTCACCTTGAGGATAGGTGCTGCAATGCCGATGCCCTCGGTGATGTTGTGCAGTGCAAAGCCCATCACCAGGAAGGTTCCAAGCCCCGCAGCGCCCGCCGCGAAGGAAGCGCCGATGGCAAGGCCCTCGCCCAGATTGTGCAGGCCGATGCCGAGCGCAATATAGGTCGCCAGCGCCAGCCCCGAAGGATGGCCGTGGCTGCGGGCCACCGCCATCAGCAGCAGGAAGCTTGCCGCCGCAGCCAGGATCACCATCGCCTGCCCCTGGAACAGCGCAGCCGACGCACCCGAGAACTCGAAGGCATCTTCTAGCGTGTCCACCAGCAGGAAGGCCAGCAGGCCGACCGTCATGGCCAGCAGGAAGTTCATCGTCGCCGGGCCTGCGCCGCGCAGCGCCGGATAAAACATCAGGCCGATGGCAACCGGCACGATGCCGACGAACGCGCCGAGCAGGGCTTGCGAGGCAAGGCTGCCCGAGGTCGATACCGGCGTCGGAACCGCGACGCCGATCTCGTGGTCGAAGGCGGCACCCGTATTGGTGACGAAAGCCACATGATGGGTTTCGCCGACCACCCACGGGTACGGCACGCTGATCCAGGCGGTGTCGCCGCGCGCGATCGGTCCGGGCGGCTGCTGCTCGAACAGCCAGTAGCCGGCATCGACCTGAACCTGGGCGATGCGCATCGGCTCCGACCCACCTGCCCGCACCAGCAGCCTTATGCCGCTCTGGTCGAGGATGGTGCGTTCGACGGTCAGATTCTCGACCGGCGGCGCGCCGTTGGAGAAGCCGGCCAGAAGATTGGACGACAGCAGCCACCAGACCGCCAGCGCCGCGATGGCGACAGGCACCACCAGCCAGGCAAGCGCCGGTCGCCTGGGTTCGGTGGCGTGAGGGGTGCCGGGCTCGAGATCGTGCATGTCGATGCGCTCGTTCATGACACTGCCTCGACGACATCGAACGCGCCCATCCAGCCTAGCTCGGTGAATTCGGATTGATGCGCGTGGAACATGTAGGAGCCCGGCTCATGGTCCTTGAACGAGAATTCGAGGATGCCGCGCTGGGCCTGGCACTGCATGATCAGGTCCACCGTCTTCAGCGTCGGCGTCAGCGTCGTGCCCTGGTCGAAATAATCGAAGAAGTTGGCGTGCAGGTGGAAGGAATTGATCGGATCGAACTCGGTGACGTTGACCAGATAGATGCGCACCGGCCGGTCGCGGATGACGCGGATCGGCTTCTTGGCGTAGCAATGGGCAATCGTGTTGCAGGCATAGAACTCGTTTTCGCCGTCAAAGGTGGTGTCGAAGGCATTCATCACCATCGCCATTTCCTGCCATTCGGCGTTTTCCGGCGTGCCGAGCAGGCGCGAGCGGGCAACGTCGGCGGCTTCGGGATGGCGCTCCGGATCGGGGTCGATGACGAACAGGCCATACATGCCCTTGTGCATGTGGCGCGCCAGCGGCAGCGCGTGGCAGTGGTAGAGATGGCAGCCGAACGGCTTGGCGTCGAACTCGTAGACGAACTCCTCACCCGGCCCGATCAGCCCCGCTCCCGGCACGCCGTCCATGCGCGCGGCATGGATGCCGTGGAAATGCATCGAATGCGGGTGCGAGCCGTTGTTGCGAAAGATGATCTGCAGCCGCTCGCCCTCCACGGCCCGCAAAGACGGCCCCGGCACGCGGCCGTTGAAGGTCCAGGCCGGAAACATCACGCCCGGCGCAATCTCGATCTCCTTGTCTTCGGCCGTCACCGTAAAGGTCCTGAGCCTGCGCCCATCCGGCAAGGTCGACACCGTTCCCGTTTCCCAGTCGGTCAGCATCGCGGTCGGGTCGAAGCCGTTGCGCTCGTTGTCCACCTCGCCCACCGTCATCATCGCACCGTGGCCGGTGTGGTGGCCCGACGAACCCTCGGCGGAATAGGGCGAAGGCGCGGGCGCGCCATGGTCATGCGTATGGGCGGATTGTCCCGTAGCGCTCCTCGCGCTGATGGCCGTGGCGCCAGCCGCCAGCAGGCCCGCGCCGAGAAACCCTCGGCGACTACGATCGAACGGCAGCCAACGGCGCATCAGAATGTTCCCCAAATAGCAAAGACAATTAAGGGAAGCACAGTATTTAAATTATAGCAATAGCTATATTTTGGCGTACTGCAATGCGATCAGCAGGCATGCCGCCTGCCCACACTGCGAACCGATGAATAAGAAAAATAGGCGACTAGGAAGCGGGCGAAGCTCGCTACCGCGCGTCGGCCATCAATTGCGCGCCGCCAACCCAGCGCCGCCATTCGGCTTCGCTGCCCTGGAACACGTTGAGGTCGATTCGGCCGTTCACGCCTTGCGAGAGGCCCGAGCCGGAATACTGCCAGAACAGCCAGTTGCGGCCCGGATAGACCTTGGACGGGTGCTGCGCCACCGCGCGCAGCCAGAACGGATGGTTGGGGAAGGCCCCGCGCAGGTTGTCGGCGTAGAAATCGGGTGCCGTGTAGATGATCGGGCGCTGGCCATAGTGCTGCTCCAGCCGGTCCATGAAGACCTGCATCTTCTCGCGCACCTGGGCTGGCGAAGGCCGGCGCTTGCAGCTCGATTCGCCGTTCCATTCCACGTCGATGACCGGCGGCAGAGCGCCCTCCACCTTCGGCACATTGCGGATGAACCAATCCGCCTGCTGGCTGGCGACACGGCACCAGTAGAAGAAATGGTAGGCACCGCGCTTGATGCCGGCGGCATCGGCCCCGCGCCAGTTCTTCATGAACATCGGGTCGAGATGGTCACCGCCGTCGGTCGCCTTGATGAACGCGAAATTGGCGCCCTGGCTGCGCAGCTTCGCCCAGTCGATGTCGCCCTGCCAGCGCGAGACGTCGACGCCATGCACTGCATAGTGCTTCGGCTTGACCCTGCCGAAATTGATCGGCTTGGCGTCGCGGAAACGGTGCGGATGGACAACGCCGTCATCTATGGCGCGTTCGGCGCGGCTTGGCCGCTGCGTCGGTATGAGCGCCGCGACCTCGACCGCAGGCATGGCAAAACCGCTGTCCTGAACCGGCTCAGGTTCAGCCAGCACAGCCACTTCCGGCTCTGGTCCGGGCGCAGACATTGCCGGCAGCATTTCTTTGGGCCGCATGGCGGACGCCGCACGCACGGTGGTTTCAGGGCGCGAGATCGAGCTTGTGATGTCCGCTGAGGGTCTCGGCATCATGTCTTCGATGCCCACGCTCGACGAGCAGCCGGCAAGGCCAAGGCAAAGAAGCAGCGATGCAAGAATGCCTGAGGAACGCATCAAGGACCTGTACGCGGAACAAAACAGCCCCAGCGGCAGCGCCCCGGGAATTCAGGTCAGTTATGAAGGATGAATTACCAAGAAAGATTGAATCGAATTTTTACCATACCTGTTCACTTCTTGGCCGAAGCGCGGCTCCGGCCCCTAAAACCAAACCGCCGCCCGGTTACCCGGACGGCGGCGAATTGGTTCTACTTCGGGGAGAAATGCAGCCTAACTGCAGATGCCGTGTTCCCAGCACTCGCGGGCCACCATGTATGCGGGCGGCAGCGAAGGGTCTTCCGTGCGGGCGCGGGCACGTTCCAGCATCCAGCGTACGCCCTTCGGGCTAACGCGATCGCGCTGCATCACGAGCTGCACCATCGGATCGTTCAACAGTTCGTCCAGCCTGCTCTTTTCCTCGCTCATCGGTCGTCTCTTCTCTTTTTGCTTTTTCCCATGGGCCATAGATAGGAATGCAATCGTGGCCAGCCAATGACACTTGCGCGGCTAAGTGGTGGCCAAAGCAGGAATTTTTTGGCTTAGGCCCGGCTTTCGGCGTTTGTTTGCGTTTCGACAATCATCAAAAGGCGCCGGCCGCATAGCTTTGCGCGGCCGGAGCCGAACCTGCCGCCTCGCTCGGGCAGCTTTTTTCGGCGGCAACGGGACATCTCAAAAATGACGACTGTGGAAACGGGCGCCACGCCCCTCATCGATGTAAGAACGATCGCTCCGTTCGAACGTCACCAACGCATTTTCGACATGCTGGGCGCGCTTGGCCACGGCGCCTCGCTTGTCATCGTCAACGATCACGATCCGCGTCCATTGCGCGCCCAGATCGAAATGCGCCATCCGGGCGAATATTCGTGGGAATATCTGCAGCAGGGGCCGGACCTTTGGCGCGTTGAAATCGGCCGGCCGCATACATCGGACTGCGGTTGCGGCGGTCACTGACCGCGTCAATGCCATCCGGCTCGCCTTGCAGCAAACATGGCAAGGTAGCCGGGTGGCAGGTCATCAAGGCCAGATTGTACAACATGTCGTACTACTCCCCCGGCGCGGGAACTCACACTGCCGGGCGCTTTTTCGATTTGGGTTTGCCAGAACCTTGGGCCGCTTCGGCTTCGGCAATTGCCGAGGTGTAGGCAATTGCCCCCTCTTCGGTTGCGGCGACGAGGGCCCGCATGGAGCCCGCCCCCTCCTGCGCCATCTCCGCGATGCTGTCGAACAGCAAGGCGAGGTCGAAATAGACGCTGCGGTCGGCTTCCGTGGCGGTCAGGTCGTCCAGATCGTTGAGGAATATCAGCGCAACCTCGATCTTCTCGCGCTGCGTCCTCGCATTGGCCAGGCAGGCGCGCGCGTCGCGCAATCGCTCATGCTTTTCAAAAATGGCCAACGCTTCGTCCAGTTGCGTGCGGCAACCGCAATCGAGATGCGCCTTGTCCAGCGCGACCGCCAGACGCTGGACGAGATCCAGGCTGCCGGAGGCGCTGCCGTGGTGCGTGGAATTTAGTGTGTTGAGCATCGCTCGGGTCTTCCTGTCGCGTAATCACGCAGCGACCCGGCAAGAACTCTGGTGCGGTTGCCGCAATCCTGCGTCTGGAAGGAATTCTATAGTGTTTTGCGCAAAACCGGCTTGCTCCCGGACAAACATCGGAGCGAATTCGGTGTCAGCTTATGCCGAGATAGCGACCTGGACGGTGGTTGACGGCGATGATGAGATTGAGGATCACCGCGCTCACCACCGACAGCGCAATGCGATCCGGGCTTAGCACGAAAACGGCCGCGCCAAGAATTGAGAGATCGACGGCAAGCTGGAAATAGCCGGCACGAACGCCCCAATTGTCCTGAAGAAACATCGCCAGGATATTGACGCCGCCGAGACCCGTTCGATGGCGAAACAGCATTAAAAGGCCGGTGCCGCACAGCGTGCCGGCCATGACCGCCGCATAGATTGGTTCAAGCCGCGAGAAGTCGATCCAGTCCGCCGTCAGTCGTGAAAACAAAGACACCAGCGTCACGGCCGCAAATGTGCGCAACGTAAATCGCCACCCCATGCGCTTCAGGCCTAGATAGTAGAATGGCAGGTTGATGAGCGAGAAACCAAGCCAGAAATCGACGCCGGTCGTGTACTGTATCAGCAGTGCGAGCCCAGCCATGCCCCCGACCAGAAGCACCGCCTTGGCATAGATCACTGTTCCCAGCGCGACCAAAAGCGTGCCGAGCACGAGCGCAAGGGCGTCCTCGTGCAGGCCATGCTTGTCGCTCACCGCCAGGTCCATGCGGATCATGCTCCAGTTTGCTGTTTGCGACGTCCACATGCCTTCCGGCCGGGGAAAAATCTTTGCGGCGTATCAAACATCAAGTCCGCCTGTGGCGTTATTCGCGCCGCGGTGGCATCAAGGGACGCAATGAGACGAGCCAGGATGTACCCAACCCAGCCATATCCCGCAGAGATGCAATGCGCATCGTCTGGCTGACCCTTGGCTTCATCAGCCTGGCGTTGGGCGGGCTTGGCGTCGTGTTACCGCTCTTGCCGACAACGCCGTTCATCATCCTTGCGGCATTTTTCTTCGCCAAATCCTCACCTGTGATGCACGACTGGCTGTTGCAGAACCGCACCTTCGGCAAGGCGATCCGCGACTGGCGCGAAAGGCGCGCGATCAGCCGAAAAGGCAAGATCGCCGCCATCGTCGCAATGGCGCTGACGCTGGTCTTGTCGATCGCAGTCGATACCGACATCAAGATCGTTGCTATCCAGGCTTTGGCGCTTTGCGGTGCGGCCACCTTCATATTGACGCGCAATACGGCTTGATCCTGCTCAAAGACATGGATCTGCGTCGGCGCTAGCAATTGCCTCACAGTTCCAAGAGGTGAAGCTTGTCCGGTTCGATCCTGCACAAATATGCCGATGCGCGGTTGCCGCGCTATACGAGCTATCCGACTGCGCCGCATTTTTCGGACAGCGTCGGCGTCGGCGCTTACAGCGACTGGCTGTCGGCACTGCCGGCGAGCGAACCCGCTTCTCTCTACCTTCACATCCCGTTTTGCCGTTCCATGTGCTGGTATTGCGGTTGCCACACCACGATCACCCGGCAAGACCAGCCCATCCTGGCTTATCTCGACGTATTGCAGGAGGAAATCAGGCTGGTGGCTGAGCGCGCGCCGGCTGGTCTCAACATCGGCGAAGTCCACTTCGGTGGAGGCACGCCGACCATCGTCGAGCCGCAGGAATTCGCAACATTGGTGAACCTGCTGCGGCGGTATTTCGCTTTCAGTGACGCCACTTCGATCGCGGTCGAGATAGATCCGCGCACCCTTACGCCCGATATGGCCACGGCCCTTGGTGGATCTGGCGTGCGACGCGCAAGCCTCGGCGTACAGAGCCTCGACCGCAAGGTTCAGGTCGCCATCAACCGGATCCAGAGCGAAGAGCAGACGGCGGAAGCCGTGAACCTGCTCCGTGCGGCCGGTGTCGAAAGCATCAATTTCGACCTAATCTACGGCCTGCCGCACCAGACGGTTTCCTCGTGCGTGGAAACCGCCGAACGCGTGGCCGCCATGCGTCCTGACCGACTTGCCGTGTTCGGCTACGCACATGTGCCGTCATTCAAGAAGCACCAGAGAATGATCGATGAGACCGTCCTTCCGGACAGCGCTGCCCGCGTCGTTCAGGCTGAAGCGATAGCCGCAACACTGGTCGATGCCGGCTATATCCAGATAGGGCTCGATCATTTCGCCCTGCCCGGGGATGAACTGGCGCGCGCTTGGCAAAACCGTACGCTTCGACGCAATTTCCAAGGCTACACCACCGACAACTGCAATTCGCTGATCGGCTTCGGCGCGTCATCGATTGGCCGCTTCAACGATGGCTATGTGCAAAACGAGGTCGCGCTTGGCCTCTATGCCCGCCATGTATCTTCCGGACGGCTTGCCACCGCAAAGGGATATCGCCTGACTGCCGAGGATCGGCTGCGTGCGGACATCATCGAGCGGCTGATGTGCTACTTCCAAGCGGACATCCCAGCCATTTGCGCGAGTCACGGTTTTGACCCAGCCAAGGTTCTCGACGGTGCAATCACACTACCCGAAATGACCGCCGACGGCATCGTGACGGTGAAAGACGGCATGGTGCGGGTCGACGAGGCCCACCGCTTCGTCATCCGTTCCGTTGCTGCCGCCTTCGATGCCTATATCGCTCAATCGCCGCGTCTGCACAGCAGGGCCGCCTGACCCTATCCATCGACTATCAAGACCAACGGTCGGCCTCGCAATGCGGGGCCGATACACGTTTCGGCCGAGCCGAACTGGCAGCGCCGACCTCTTCATCGCCATTTCGTTTGCAGTGCAGCAAAGACGGATTTGTGCAGTGCAACTACATTCGGGTCATAGACAACGTGAATGGTCCCTGAAGGAGATTTGGCCATGTTGACGCGTCGTGAAGCACTCTTGGGCACAGCCGCTGGTACGGCCGGTGCCGTCCTTATGGCCGCGATGGCCGCAACCCCCGCGCTGGCGCAAGTGCCGGCCGCAGACATAAAGAGCCTGCCCCGCCAGAAGGTGAATCTGGTCGCCCCGCCCTTCGTGCATGAGCATGAGCAGGTCGCCACGGGCGGACCGAAGGTCGTCGAGTTCCAACTCACGGTCAAGGAGCAGCCGGTCGTGATCGACCGCGAAGGCACCACCATGCGGGCCATGACCTACAACGGTTCGATCCCCGCGCCGATGATGATCGTGCATGAGGGCGACTACGTCGAACTCACGCTGGTCAATCCCGAGACCAACGAGATGCCGCACAATATCGACTTCCACGCGGCAACCGGTTCGCTGGGCGGCGGTGCGCTTACCCACGTCAATCCCGGCGAGCAGGTCGTGCTGCGCTTCAAGGCAACGCGGACGGGCACCTTCGTCTACCACTGCGCGCCGGATGGCATGATCCCCTGGCACGTCGTGTCCGGAATGAGCGGCACCATCATGGTGCTGCCGCGTGACGGCCTGAAGGACGGCAACGGCAAGCAGCTCACCTACGACAAGCTGTTCTACATCGGCGAGAACGACTTCTACGTACCGCGCGACGAGAACGGCAAGTACAAGAGCTACGAGACGCTCGGCGAAAGCTACGAAGAGACGTTGAACGTCATGCGCGGGCTGATCCCGACCCACGTCGTGTTCAACGGCAAGGTCGGCGCGCTGACCGGCGACAACGCCCTCAAGGCCAAAGTCGGCGACAAGGTTCTGATCGTCCATTCTCAGGCCAATCGTGACACCCGCCCGCACCTCATCGGCGGCCACGGCGACCATGTCTGGGAACAGGGCAAGTTCAGCAACGCGCCTGCCAAGGACCTTGAAACGTGGTTCATCCGCGGCGGATCTGCCGGGGCTGCGTTCTACACCTTCCTGCAGCCCGGTGTGTACGCCTACGTCAACCACAACCTGATCGAGGCGGCGGAACTCGGAGCCACCGCGCACATCATGGTGGAAGGCGAGTGGAACGATGACCTGATGGCGCAAGTCTCAGCGCCTGGCCCGATCCGGGCGATCTGAGCGGGACAAGTCGGAGCGGCCTCAATCTCGAAGCCGCTCCAACGGGCCAAACACTCGTACCAATGGGCGGCCCGTCGGAACTCCGGCGGGCCATTTTTCTGAGGGCTGGTCATGAAACTCAAGGTTCAGGCTTCAATGGCACTCGCGGCGACGATGCTTGCCGCAGCAGGCGTCTTTGCGCCCCAAATGGCTGAAATCACCGGCAAGGCTCCGGCGCAAATGGCCGCCGAACCGGAAACGGTGGCAATCGCAGCCGGTTCGTTCGAGTTGCGTCTGCCCGGCGAATTCCTGAAGAACGACTATCCCGTCGACGCCCCCTTGCAGACGACGAAGGTCCGGCGCGGCTTTGCCATCATGAAGTATCAGGTCAGCGCCGCCGACTACGCACGTTGCGTTGCCGATGGCACCTGCGAGGCGCCCGAAGCCAACGCCATAACCGCCGGCGACGACATGCCGGCAACCGGCGTCAGCTATCGCGACGCCACCGCCTATGCCGCATGGCTCTCCAAGCGGACCGGCGCTGTCTGGCGACTGCCCACCGACACCGAATGGGCCTATGCCGCGGCCGAACGCTACGCCGATGACGCTCTGCTCCTCGACACCAATAGCAGCAATCCCGCCGAACGGTGGCTCGCCCGCTATCGCAGTGAAACCAGCAAGAGCGAGCCGGACCCCGAACCCAAGACGCGCGGTCATTTCGGCACCAACGCAAAGGGCGTCGCCGATATTGCCGGCAATGTTTGGGAATGGACGACCACCTGCTATACGCGCACACGGCTCGCCGATGGCGCCGCGGAAGCCGAAAGCACGGACAATTGCGGCGTGCGCATCGTCGGTGGCAAGCATCGCGGCTACATGTCCTACTTCATCCGCGACGGCAAAAGCGGCGGTTGCGCCGCAGGCATGGCCCCCGACAATCTCGGCATCCGCCTCGTGCGCGAGCCCGATTCATTGCTTGCAAAGTTCCGCAAATTGCTGCCGGCCAAGATCGCCTGATTTCAGCGCGCATCCGCCCCACGGTTCTTCAAGTCCGCCTCGGCAAAGGCCAGCCAGTCGGCAAGCAGATAGCGGTCCTCCTTGGAAAACGGTGCGCGCCGCTTCATATCGTCGAAACTGTCGCCCGGATGGCAGCGATTGAAGGCAGCGCGGGCCGCCTCCTCAATCAGCGACTGGCGCTTCGCATCATTGTTTGACCGGGCCATGATCCATTTCTCCGCATGCTGACTGTCGGCCATTAGACGACGGTCAGCGCAACCTCTTTGCTGTCCCGCAACTTGCATCGAAACCAAGCCTCAACCACTCGCCCAGCGCGCCCGGTGTGACATCGGGGCGGTAGGCGCGGCCACCGTATTGGTGTATTCCCCTGACCGAAGATCATGAGGAGAAGCCGCTTGAGCCGTCTCGACCGCTCGTTGATTTCCGGCCTGCCACTTTTTCAGGGCATCGCCTCGACCGACCTCGACCTCATCATGCAGCAGGCGCGCTCGCTGCGCATTCCCAAAGGCGATGCGATCTTCGAGCAGGAAGAGGAAGCGCATTCGTTCTTTCTCCTGCTCGATGGCTATGCCCGCGTCGTCAAGCACACGCCCGACGGCCAGCAGGTCATCGTGCGCTATATCAGCGCCGGCGAATTGATGGGCATTGCGCAGGCGCTCGGTCGCAAGACCTATCCGGCCAACGCCATCGCAGTTGTCGATTGTGTCGTTCTCGCCTGGCCGGGCCAGCTCTGGTCGGAGTTCGCCGCGCGGTTTCCGAGCTTCGGTACCGGCACTTACAACACCGTCGGCGCCCGCCTCAACGATGCGCAGACGCGCTTCGTTGAAATGTCGACCGAACAGGTCGAGCAGCGCGTCGCCAACACGGTGCTTCGCCTCGCCAACCAGACCGGCAAAAAGACCGAGGACGGCTTGCTGATCGACTTCCCGATCTCGCGTCAGGACATCGCGGAAATGACCGGCACGACGCTGCACACCGTCAGCCGCCTGCTCACGGCATGGGAAGAACGAGGCCTCGTCAAAAGCGGACGCCAGCGCGTAACCGTGGTCGAGCCGCATCGACTCCTTTTGCTCGCCGAGGGTCGCGCCGAGAAAAGTTAGCTCGCCAGCTTCGCGCGATGCCTGTCTTCCGAAGCAATCGCCGCCTCGAATTCACGGCGCAGCATCGCCTCGTCCAGCCCGTGTTCGCGGGCCGCATCGGCAATGGTGTGGAACGGCCCGATGGGACATCCCACACATAACAGGCGATGGTTGATGGCGACATGAACCGTTGCCGGCCATCTCCGCATCAATTCATCCATGCTCATCTTGCTATCCAGTTTCGGCACCATCACCGCAATCCGTCCATGATGGGACGACATTGGTCGCGCCTTCACCCGCCGTCGTTGCGTGCGATCAAACAGCACCGGCTTTTGAGGTTTGCACGTCAAAGCAATTTGGCAGCGCAATAAGCCGCAATTCGCAGCCCCTGCCCCTTCAAACTAGTGCCGCTTTGCCTGCACCAGATAGGCATCAATTTCGGTTTCGCCGAGCCATTTTGCCGCTTCCAGCCGATGCAGGCCTTCGACCAGCACATAGCGCTTGCCGTCGTTGCGAACCTGGATCGGCGTTTTCATGCCGTTTTCGAGAATATCCTCGGCAAGATGCCTGACAGTTTCAGGGTGCAGCGTCTTGCGGCGCGCTGTCGGCACGTAGATGTCGTCGACCTTGACCTTCTGCACTCTTAGCATGGCGTCTCCGGCGGCGAATGGTAGCCTACATGCTGGATAAAGCGTTTCGGCCCAAAGGCCAACCCGTTGGGTAGAAACCGCTTCCGCCCCGGTATCTCTGGCCCGATGGTTTCCATTTGACGGCAAGCAATCCGGTGGCTGAAATGCCGCTGCAAGTTCCCGCAAAGGCTTCCATGACCACCCTGCCAACCGAGTTCCCGGATTTTGGACTAACGCCGGAACAGCGCCGCATCGCCGTGCGCGGCCATACCTACGAATGGCCGGGCATGGACGGCGACCGCGGCGAAATCTGGTGCTACAGCGACCGCTTTTCCTATCGCAACGGCGAGACAGTGGCACTTTTCGTCAGCTCGACCGCGCCGCAATTCAACCTTGAGATCGTTCGCGACGGCGGCGACGAGGCAGCGGTTTTCAAAGCCGGAAAGATTGCTGCGCGCTGGCAGGATACGCCGGATCAATGCTCGGTCGATGGTTGCGGCTGGGAAAGCAGCTACGAATTCAAGATCAGCAGCGATTGGCCCTCCGGCGCCTATCGCGTAATGCTGATGGCCGAGGGCCGCGACGGCCAACCGATCCGAAGCCAGCATCTGTTCATTGTCGCTCCGAACCCCGGCAAAAAGCCCCACCGCATCTTGCAGGTGGCCGCGACCGGGACTTGGCTTGCCTACAACACGTGGGGCGGCTCCAATCACTATCAGGGCATCACCGGCCCCAATCGCGACCAATATGCCTGCATGGTTTCGACCCAGCGCCCGTGGTGCCGTGGCTTCGTCACCTTGCCGCCGGATGCGCCGCGTGTGCCGCTTGAGGTTGCGATGCCGCCCAGGACCGTACCGCGCTACCCGCATATGGAGTGGGCCTACGCGACAGGCCATTCGAAGAAATACACCTCATCCGGCTGGGCAAGCTACGACAGCCACTTTTTCCGCTTCGCCGAACGCGCCGGCTACGCAGTCGATCTCGCCAGCCAGCACGACCTGCATTTCCACCCTGAAATCCTCGACGGCTACGATTGCATCGTCTTCGTTGGTCATGACGAATACTGGACATGGGAAATGCGCGACGCCGTCGACAGTTATGTCGAACATGGCGGCCATGCCGCACGCTTTGCGGGCAACTTCATGTGGCAGACCCGCCTCGAAGACCAGGGCCGGCGTCAGGTCTGCTACAAATACCGCGCCCGCGCCGAAGACCCCATCTACAAAAATGGGGATGTCACCCGCGCCACCAATTCATGGGAAGCCCCTGAAATCGGCAGGCCGGGTGCAGAGACGTTCGGCCTCAACGCCACGCGCGGTATTTATGCAGGTTGGGGCGGTTGCGCGCCGCGCGGCGCGCGCGGCTTTCCCGTCTACCGTCCGGAACACTGGGCCTTCGCCGGAACCGGCATCTACTATGGCGATGTGCTTGGCGCGCGAAGCCATGTCTTCGGCTATGAAGTGGACGGCCTCGACCATGAAGTTCGTGGCGGCCTGCCCTACCCCACCGCCACCAGCGGCGCACCTGACGGCCTGCAAATCCTTGCCCTCGGCATGGCAAGCCAGGTCGAGGAAAGCGCCGACATTGCCGCCGAAGACCAATTCCTTGGTGACGAAGACGGGCGCTTTACCGCCGAGACGTTGTTCGGCAATGCCAGCGATGCCAATCTGGACAAGGTCAAGCGCGGCAACGGCATGATCGTCAATTTCCCGCGAGGCAAAGGCGAAGTCTTCCATGCCGGCAGTTGCGAATGGGTGGCAGGCCTGCTCAGAGGCGACGCGATGGTCGAGCGTGTCACCCAAAACGTCCTTGATCGCTATCTCGGAAAGTAGAGTCTTTTCATGTCGCAAGCAGCAAAACCTTCCACTTCAGCTAAAGCAGCGCGCGCGCCGTCGAATCTCTTTTACGTGACGCGGCTGCGCCGGCCGCTCGTTGACCGTGCGGAGGGCATCTACTTCTGGACGCAGGATGGCCGTCGCTTCATCGACGGCTCAAGCGGCCCGATGGTTTCCAACATCGGCCACGGCAACCGCGCCGTTATCGAAGCGATGCAGCGGCAGATGGAAAAGACTACCTTCGCCTATCGCCTGCATTTCGAAAACGAACCGGCGGAGGACCTTGCGCGACGTCTTGCCGAGAAAATGCCGGGCGATCTCGACCGCATCTTCTTTGTCTCGGGCGGGTCGGAAGCGGTGGAGTCTGCGATAAAACTCGCACGCCAATGGGCTGTCGCGACCGGCCAGCCGAAGCGCTGGAAGGTGATCTGCCGCTTTCCATCCTATCACGGCGGCACGATGGGCGCGCTCGGCGTCACCGGCGACCTAGCCCTGACCGAAACCTTTTCCCCGCAGATCCAGCCGATGCCTGCGATCCGGGCACCGACCGCCTATCGCGACCGCGACAACCTTTCGATGGAGCAGCGCGGGCTCCGCTACGCCGACATGCTGGAGGAGAAAATCCTTGCCGAAGGGCCGGAAAGCGTCGTCGCCTTCATCATGGAACCGATCGGCGGCGCCGCCACCGCAGCACTTGTCCCGCCCGACAGCTATTTTGCCCGCATCCGCGAGATTTGCGACAAATACGGCATCCTGCTCATCCACGACGAAGTGATGTCGGGCGCTGCCCGCACCGGCCGCTATCTCGGCGGCGACCATTGGGATTGCCGACCCGATATCATCACCATGTCCAAGGGCATCGGCTCAGGCTATGCACCGCTTGGCGCAATGGCTGCATCGCGGCGCGTGGTCACGCCCGTGCTCGACATGGGCGGCTTCCAGCATGGCTACACCTATGCCGGCAATCCGCTTGCCTGCACGGCAGGCGTCGCCGTGCTCGGTGAAATGGAACGGCTGGGCTGCGAGGCCAACGCCGCCACCATGGGCGATCTTCTGGTTGCCGAACTTCACGGCCTCGCCCAGCGTTTCCCCTTCATCGCCGGCATTCGCGGCAAGGGCCTGCTGATCGGTGCCGACATGGTGGCCGATCCCCTCACCTTCGCGCCGCTTCCCAACAAGCTCAACGCCAACCAGCGGCTGCTCGACCTCGCCTATGAGCGTGGCCTGATCATCTATTCGCGCCGTATCCGGGGCGACGGCGTCGAGGCTGACAATTTCATCCTTGCGCCGCCGCTCATCATCACCGCCGAGCAGATCGGCGAGATGGTCGCCATCCTCGGTGACTCGCTTGCCGTCCTCGCCCGCGAACTCGACCTGCCCGTCAATGGCTGAGCGCTTCACGATACGCCCTGCCCGGATCGAGGACGCCGAAGCCATCCACGCCGCGTTGCTCGGCATAGGCCATGCCATCGGCAAGCCGCACAAGATTACCAGTACCGTTGACGATATTCGTCGCGACGGCTTTGGCGCGCAGCCACGCTTTTCGACCCTGATCGTGGAAATCGATTCAGAGTTCGCCGGTATGTGCCTGTATTTTCCGATCTATTCGACATGGCGAGGCAAGCCCGGCGCCTATGTACAGGACCTGTTCGTGGCCGAGCGCTTCCGCGGTATGAACCTCGGCAAAAGGCTGCTGCGCCATCTGGCGCGCGAAGTTGTCGGTCAGGGCGGCGCCTACATCGAGCTTCAGGTAGACCTCGCCAACGTCACAGCGCAGCGCTTCTACCAACGCATCGGCATGGAGCGGGACGACGACCACGTCTACAACTTCATGGACGACGCCCTCCTGGCATTTGCCGGCAGCAAAGACGACGAGGAAAACGCATGAAAGCCTTCTACGCTGCAGAGCAAAAGCGCCATGACCCGAAGGCCTTCCTCTCCAGCGGCGCGCCGCAACCCAATCCTGAGCAGCCGGAGCGCGTCGAACGCCTGCTTGCCGGTGCCAAAGCAGCCGGCTGCTCCATCGAGCGCCCGCGCAACCACGGCCTCGGACCCGTGGCGGCAATCCACACGCCGGAATATCTCGATTTCCTCGAGCACATTTTCGAGCGTTGGCAGCGCATCGAAGGCGCGTCCGCCGAAGTCATTCCCAATATCCACCCGATTGCGCGCGGTGGCTCCTATCCCGCCTCCGCCGTCGGCCAGGCCGGCTATCACATGGCCGACACCGCCTGCCCAATCTCTGCCGGGACGTGGGAAAGTGCGCTGTGGAGCGCCTGGAGCGCTGTCGAAACCGCCGAGGCGGTGCTGTCCGGCGCGCCCGCCGCCTATGCGCTTTGCCGTCCGCCCGGCCACCACGCCTTTGCCGATGTCGCCGGCGGCTTCTGCTTTTTCAACAACTCGGCGATTGCCGCGCAAGTGCTGCGCAAAAGCGCCGCCCGCGTCGCCATCCTTGATGTCGACCTGCACCATGGCAACGGCACCCAAGGCATCTTCTACGCGCGTCCGGACGTACTCACCGTCTCGCTTCATGCTGATCCGGTGCGCTTCTATCCGTTCTTCTGGGGCTACGCCGACGAGCGCGGCGACGGTCCAGGCCTCGGCTACAATCTCAACCTGCCGTTACCGCGCAAATCAGGCGACGCCGTATTCCTGCAAACGCTCGAAGCCGCCTTCCAGCGCATTCGCGCCTTTGCACCCGAGGCGCTTGTGGTTGCGCTCGGCCTCGATGCCTTCGAAGGCGACCCCTTCGGCGGCCTTTCCGTCTCAACGCCGGGCTTTGCCCGCATCGGCGAATCCATCGCCGGCCTCGGGTTGCCAACGGTCATCGTGCAGGAAGGCGGTTACCTTTGCGATGCGCTCGGCGACAACCTCACCGCGTTCCTGACCGGCTTCGGCAGCAAGATGAAGGGCGCTGCCTAGCGCTGCTGGCGCAGCATGGCGATGGTGCGGTGGACGCTTTCCAGCGTCTCGTCGATCTCGCCGGCCGTGTTGTAGTGAGCTATACCGATGCGCACCACTCCATCGTCCGCCGGTATGCCAAGCTGGTGCACAACTTCCCAAGCGTAGTTGTGGCCTGACCACAGGAAGATGTTCTCGGCGTTCATCTGCCGCACAATGCTCTCCGGCGAAATGCCGTTCACCGTGAACGACACCGTCGGTACACGATGCTTAAGCCGTGCCGGATCGGTGATGCCTTGGACGGTCAGGCCGGCAATATCCGACAGTCCGTCGATGAGTTTCTGAGCCAGAGGGTTCTCGTAAGCAATCGAGGCCTTGAAGGCAGCCGCGATCTTCGCTCGGCGCGAGCCCGTCTCACCCACCGATGCACCCAGTTGCTCGAAATAGCCGACCGCCGCCGAAAGTCCGGCCAGCAGTTCGACCTGCGGCGTCCCGGTCTCGAAGCGCTCCGGCAGGCCGTTGGAAGAACAGCGGCACTTGTAGGGCGTCAGCACGTCGATCACCTCGCGCTTTCCCCACAGCACGCCGAGATGCGGACCAAAGAACTTGTAGGCCGAGCAGGCGAGGAAGTCGCAACCGATATCCTGCACATCGACCAGTCCGTGCGGCGCAAACTGCACCGCATCGACATAGACCAGCGCGCCGGCCTGCTTCGCCAGCCGCGTCAGCGCCTTCACGTTGTTGATCGAGCCGGTCAGGTTCGAAGCGTAGTTCAGCGCCACCAACCGCGTCCGGTCGCTCAGCACCGCAGCCAGCGCCTGCTCCTCGACCTGCCAGCTTTGCTGGTCGAAAGGCACAAAGCGCACCGTCAGCCCGCGATCCTCGGCCAGTTGCAGCCATGGCGACACATTGCCTTCGTGGTCCATGCGGGTCAGCACGATCTCGTCGCCCGGCTTGAAATCGCGACCGAGCGTGCGCGACATATGGTAGGTCAGCGTCGTCATGTTGGCGCCGATGATGATCTCCTCCGGCGTCGAAGCGCCAAGGAAATCGGCCATCGCCTGATGCGCCTCATCGACCACCTGCCCTGCCGCCACCGTCGTCTCGAAATATCCGCCGAGATTTGCGTTGGTGGTCAACAGGCAGCGCGCCACGGCGTCCGCAACCATTTGCGGCACCTGCGTTCCGGCTGGATTGTCTAGGTAAATCCGCCTTTTGCCCTTATCGGCAAGGGTCAGCGCCGGAAACCGGCCGCGCACTGCATCGACTGAAAATCCCATGGTCTCTCCCCTCCCACTGTTCAGCGCCGCAACAGCATCAAGGACACGGATTGCCGACACGCTGATGAATTGCATCGACGGCCTTCTGCATCTCGTCTGTCCATGTCACATCGACCGAGGACAGCGCCATCTCCAGTTGCCAGATTGCCGTTGCACCAATGATGTTTGACGCCACGAACGGCCGGGACGAGACATAGGCATTGGCAAACAGTGCCGGCTCCAAGCCAAACGAGCGCGCCAGTTCATTGTACTCGAGCTGGACAGCCGCCGCATTCGGCGTCTCATAGCGCTGCCCACGATTGAAAAGCTGGGAGCGCGACCCCGCCGGCCGTGCGCCGTGGTCGTACTTGCCTGTGAGATAGCCCTGCCCCAGCGGCGAATAGGCAAGCAGCGACACCTCTGCGAAAGCGCACACTTCGGCCAGGTTGACCTCGAATGTCCGGTTGAGGAAGTTGTAGGCGTTCTGCAGCGAGATCGGGCGCGGGCCGATGCCCTTGTCTGCCTCGGCAAGGAACTTCATCACACCCCACGAACTCTCGTTCGACAGGCCGAAGTGCCTGATCTTGCCCTGTTTGACCAGTTCGTCAAATACCGCCAGCGTTTCTGCAATCGGCGTGCCGCGATCCGCCTTGCCGGCCTGAGATTGAACGCCGACGCGGGTCGGGTTCGATCCCCACGGCACCTCCCTGTCCGGCCAATGTATCTGGTAAAGATCGATATAGTCGGTGCCCAGCCTGGCCAACGATTTTTCCACGGCATCGAAAATGTCGGCGCGAACCAGCCTCGATGGCCGCCCGTCGCGAAACCACTCGTTGGCCGTCCGGCCCACCACCTTGGAGGCCAGCACCACCTTGTCGCGGTTGCCCTTGGCCGCCATCCATGTGCCGATGGTTTTCTCGGTCCGGCCCTGCGTCTCGGCCTTTGGCGGTATCGGATAAAGCTCTGCGGTATCGATGAAGTTCACCCCGCGCTCGAAGGCCAGATCCATCTGCGCATGGCCCTCGGCTTGCGTATTCTGCTGGCCCCAGGTCATCGAACCCAGGCAGATTCTCGACACAGCCAAGTCCGTCCGGCCAAGGCGGCTCATCTTCATGAATGGTCTCCATCGGAAAGTCTGGCACGGTTGCGCCGTTGGATGCCCGTAAACATAGGCAAATCGCGCGGAGCGTCCAACCCCGGCAAATCCGTCCAGCAGAACGCGAGTTGTCTACTTGCGTCGGCCACCCGCCGCCTTGCGCTTGGCTTCGTCGATGAGCATGTTCGCAACCTGCATGCGGATCATCGCCCTTTGGCGCAAATGGGATGGAACCCGGTCCGGGTGGTTGGCAAAGGCGAAGCTGCGGCGCAATTGTCCGTAGTCCACGCCGGCCTGTCCAAGACCCAGTTCAGCAGCGATCGATTCAGGATCGATCGGCGGTAGTTTTTCCTGCTGGTTCGGTGTTTCACCCGCCAGCGCAATTCTAGCCTGGTCCAGCAAGGCGGCAAACTCGGCTGCAAGGTCGTGCCCGCTTTCGCGGTACTGCGCCGCCAGCGCCTCCTCTGAAACCTTGATCCGGCCGGAGTGCAGTTCATCGACAACGGCGAGATAGTCGAAGGCGACCGACGGCTTCGGCGCAACCTCCTCCTCGCTTTCTGAAGCGACGAACAGATCGTCGAGCAACGAAGCGAAATCACGCTTAGCGCCAGTACCGATTTCAGCCTCCCCGTTCGAGCAGTCCCTCGACGGCGAAAAGCATAGGGTTGCGGGGTTAAGAATGAATGCCCGCGTTCGTAAGGAATTTAGCTGCCGGCAATACAATCCGGCAAAAAGCCGGGCTACACTATCGTGCAGCCCGGAATGCGCCAGATGGCGAGGAAAACCGGCACTAGCCGGCTCCAATTATACGCAGCCGACCCGTTTTAGGTTTCATCTCCAGCCGGGATTTTTGCAAAAAAGAAGCACAACATGGCAGCCATGCGTATGCTGCACTGCACAATTGTCATGAATCGCCTATATTGCAGCCTTGGGAGGACAACTCAGGAGCCTGATCATGGGGTTCTATACAGAACTGTTCGCCCGTCCCCGCCCGCAGGAGCAGACGCGTTATCGCGCGGCGCTTGCGCTGCTCAACTCGATGAGCAACGCCGACCGCGCCGATATCGGCATCAAGCCTGCCGACTTCCCTCGCGTCGCACGCGAGATGGCGCTTCGCTGAGGTAGGACCAATCGACATTCAGGTTTCGGGCGTGGCGCGAGCCGGATTTCGGTCCTGACAAGGAGAAAAGCGCAAGGCGGTGTCGACCACCGTCGAGCATTTTCGACGCAGTCAGGGCCGAAATCCGCCGCGTCCCGGAGGGATATGGCTAAAATCGTCCATTTCCACGTCGCGAAGCCTCGAAGGTGGATAACACCGCCTTCGGCTCCACTCCTTGAACTGGTCGATTTTTGCTCATACCACGCCCCAAAACCTGAGTGTCGATTGGTCCTAGCGCCCACCCAGGAACATGATCTTGCCCAGCGGCACGCCATTGTGGCGCAAGATGCCGTAGGCGGTGGTCAGGTGGAAATAGAAATTCGGCATGGCAAAATTGAGCAGGTACTGGCTGCCGCTCATCGAAAGCTCGCGGCCACCAACCTTGAGTTCGATAACCCTGTCTTCCGAGCCTTCGATGTCGGCGGCCGAAAAGGTCGACAGGTGTTCGCCCACCTTGGCGATGCGGGTCTGCAACTCGGCAAAGCTTGCCTCATTGTCATCGTATTTCGGAACATCGCGGCCAGCGAGGCGTGATGGCGCGCCCTTGGCGTGGTCCGTAGCGACCTGAACCTGCCTCGCCAGCGTGAACATATCGGGCGCAAGGCGCGCGGTCAGGAAGGTGCTGGGATCGATCTTGCGTTCCGCCGCATTCTTTTCGGCCGCTTCCAGCACGCCGGACAGCGCCTTCAACCGTGCGGCAAACACCGGCACGGACACGTCATACATCGAAATCGCCAAGATATTTCTCCAAAAGCTTCGGGAACCGCCGCGCGCGGAGATAGCGCCTTCCGCGCAGGATTTTCAAGCGTGTCAGCCGTCTTGAGCGCGCCGCATTCGGCAATAAGATTCGGAAAGTCGCCGTCAGGAGATTCGCCGATGAAAGACGTCCTCGCCCCGACGCTTGCTTTTGCCTTGTCCGGGGCACTTGCCGTATCGGCTGTGGCGGCGGAAGCGCCTTACCTGGACAACCGCTCCGATCCCGCCGCTTTGGTCCAATCGCTCTACAACGCCATCAACCGCCAGGAATATGCCCGCGCCTGGGCCTATTTCGGCGATGCCAAGCCCGCCAAGGACTTTGAAACATTTACAAAGGGTTTCGAAGGCACGGTCTCCGTCGAGGCTGCAACCGGTTCGGTCAGCGAGGAAGGTGCCGCAGGCAGCGTCTTTTTCAGCGTTCCCGTGGCCATTCGCGCCACCGGAACGGATGGCAGCGAGAAGGTCTTTGCCGGCTGCTACACGCTGAGGCAGCTCAACGCGGCAGCGCAGGAACCTCCCTTCACGCCGATCCGCATCGACAAGGGCGCGCTCAAGCCCACCAACGAAACCTTGGAAAATGCCGTTCCTGCAAGCTGTGGCGACGGTCCGCTGCCACCCCAGAAGGATGCCGCACTCGAACAGGCAAAGGCGCTGTTTACGGCCAGCTATGGCAAGCAATGCGACCAGACCCGTCCGGGG
The DNA here is from genome assembly GCF_057809835.1 of Mesorhizobium sp. FG116. Taxonomy (NCBI): domain Bacteria; kingdom Pseudomonadati; phylum Pseudomonadota; class Alphaproteobacteria; order Hyphomicrobiales; family Phyllobacteriaceae; genus Mesorhizobium; species Mesorhizobium sp. FG116. The sequence goes on along the minus strand of NZ_JBMDKS010000032.1, from coordinate 23,004 downwards.
GGCGATCCGATAGGCGAACCTGACAGCTACGCCATCCGCTACAAGCCCGACGAAAATTCGAATGAAAGCGAAGTGAGGCTATTCCGCTTCTTCTGTTCGATGGCTGCCTACAATGAAGACGCCGTCTATTATGTCTCGAATGATATCGACGGGGTGAAGCAGTTGCAGTTCGCTTCGCCCGAATTGGACATCCACTACGAGAACAACGACAGCGACGGCAAACTGGAAGCGGTCAACGTCATCGGCTTCCGCACAGACGACCGGCTGGTCAATTCCGGCTACGACGAGGCGAGCCACACCATCACCTCGCACGCCAAGTGGCGAGGTGTCGGCGATGCGTCGTCATCGGGAACATGGCTTTTCCGCAACGGCACATTTGCACTGGTGCAGTTTGACGTCGATGCGTCCTACGATGGCGAGATCAACCCGGAAACGGTCGTCGACTACAACACAGCGCCCTGACCTGTCGTACATTCACGCCCGTTCAAAACTCGGCATGTCATGCCGAATTCTCACTGGGAAAGTATCCAGTTGAGAGTCTCCCTCCAATCCGTCATGCGGATCGGCGTTCCGTGCGTACCCGTTTCAAACCGCACGAAGCGCGCAGGATAGGCTTTCGACTTGGCAAGGATGGAGCGGAAGAAAGCCTCCTGCTGTTCGACCGGGAAAACGGGGTCCTTGCTGCCTTGCCCGAAAAACACCGGCACGCGCCGCTTGAAGGCAGGACTTGCATAAAACCCCTCGTCCCAAAGCGAACCAAGCAGAACGAGCCCGTCGATTTCCGCGCCGGTGTCCTTGCGTTCCGCCAGCTTCCAGCACAGCGCCCCACCCATCGAGCCGCAGGCAACAATGATGGGCGCATTGGGCGAGCGATGGCCATAGTACCCTATCAGCGCCGCAATCTCGGCAGCTCCCTTTTCGCCAAAATCCGAGAAATCCGGCGACAGGTAAAGGCCGCCATTCTCCGCCATAAGGTTCTTCAGCCGGTTGAAATTGCCGCCGAAGGTGAAGTCATCCACGCCTTGCTTGCGGCTGCCACCTTGCCCATGCAGATAAAGCACGATGACGCTCGCACCCTCGGTGCTACCCACGGCGACGTGGCGAACCGTGCCGGCATCCGTATTCAGCGCCAGATCTTTTTGCACCTTGCGCACGCCGGTCGAGACGTAGTTCGCCCGCACCCTGCGCTCCGGCACCTGGTCGCGTTCGTTGATGTCACGCAGTTCGCGATAATCCACGACGCGGTAAACATCGCCCGGCTCCGAAGAAAGTAGCGTCGGATAGGCGAAAAGATCGTCCTTGAACGGCTTCAGCGTAAGGGACTGGGCCGAAACAGGAATTGTGAAAAACAAAGCGCAAGAGACGGCCAGCAAAATCGGTCGGATGGACGCCATCATCATCCTTGCAGAATGCCGCCGGCCTGTTCGAGCGCCTCCGGCGTATCGACATCGACTGCCGCTGCCGGTCCGATCTCGACATCGATGACCTCAACGTCGCCCGCTTCCACCAGATGGCGCGCGCCGGTATCGCCCTCAAGCTGGGCCACTGCAGGAAACAACGCGCGCGGCAGGATCACCGGATTGCCACGCTTGCCGCCATAAGAGGCGCGCACCACGGCCTTGCCACGTGTCTTGCGGAAGGCTTCGATCAACTGGTCGATATCGGCGGACGAAACGCCCGGCATGTCGCCGAGCACGATCATAGCTCCAGCCGCCGTTCCGGGTACCTTGGCAATTCCGGCCTTCAGCGAAGACGACAGGCCTTCGGCAAAATCCGTGTTGTCCACCGTATCGAGCCCAAGCCCCGCCAGCGCTTCGTGAACGCGCTCGCTCTGGTGGCCGGTAACCACGACCACGCCGGAGGCCTTCGACGCCACGACGCGCTCGGCCGTTCGGCGAACCAGCGGCTTGTCGTCGAACAGCGCCATAAGCTTGTTCGGACCACCCATGCGGCTGGAGCGGCCCGCCGCCAGAAGCACCACATGCACCTGCGGATGCAGTGGCATCGGAACCGGTTCGCGCGGCTCGGGCCGTGAAGGAATTTCCATCAAAAGCCCACCCACGCCCATGCCGGCGATATCGTTGTTGGTCACGCCGATGCCGGAGAATATGCGGTCCAGCACCCAGTCGAAACCGTTCGGCTTTGGGCTGCGCGCACATCCCGGCGCACCCAGAACAGGTTTGCCGTTGCGCTCGCCCAGCACAAACAGATTGCCCGGATCGACCGGCATGCCGGAACGGAACACCTTGCCGCCGGAAGCGCGGATCGCGGCCGGGATGACATCGTCGTCCGGATCGCTCATGGCGGAAGCTCCGAACACCAGCACCAGATCGCTTATGTCGGCCAACTGGCCGATGGCCCTTGCCACCGCGCCGGCATTGTGGGGCGTGCGCTTTTCCTCGGAAATGGTGCTTCCGGAACGCGCCAGCCGCGCCTCGGTCACCTTCAGCGTCTTGTCCAGTACGCTGTCCTTGAGCGTCGCCAGCGTTGTCTGAACAATCCCGACAGTCTGCGGCTTGAAGGCATGAACAGCAAAGGCTGTTCGGTCCTGCGCCAGCCGCACGATCTCATCGATAATCGCAGCGGAAACCGCGAAGGGAATGATCTTCACCGTCGCCACCATCTGGCCGGCGATCACAGGCGCATATTCGGCAAGCGTTGCAATCGTGACATCCGGATCAATGCGATTGGCGGCGTCGATCAACGCCTTGTCGACCACGAACAAGCCGTCCTTCTCGGCAAAAATATTGACGCGCCCGGTTGCTGCCGGCTTCGCCTCCGCACCGGTAAAACGCAGCGCCTCGGTAATCCGGGTCGCGGCATCGTTTTCCTCGATGTCGCTGTCGTCCAGCACGGCAACGATCACCTCGCTCATGCCGGCCGCGCGCATGTCTGCAACGTCCTCTGCCGTCAGCACGCGCGCCTTCCTGAAGCGCTTTTCCCCAACCATGCCCGAATGCGCGAGGATTGCGCCTTCGGCCTCATCGAGCGGAACTGGCCCGAACTTCATGCCGCCGCCCCTTTTGCCTCGAGACCGCGCGAGCGGTAGGCCCGAACCACTTCGGCCAGCACCGCGACCGCGATCTCGGCCGGGCTAGCCGCACCGATATCGATGCCGATCGGCGAATGGATGCTCTCGATCTTCTCGGCTGTCGCGCCCATCGCCAACAGCCGCTCCACCCGCTTGGCATGCGTCTTCCTGCTGCCGAGTGCGCCGACATAGAAGCAGCCCGCATCGAGCGCCGCCTTCAACGGCATGTCGTCCACCTTGGGATCATGCGTCACCGCCGCCAGCGCCGTATAGGCATCCAGCGGCTGGCGCTTCAGCACGTCCTCAGGCCACTCGGCGTGCAGAACGATTTCGGGGAAGCGTTCGGGCGTCGCAAACGCGCTGCGCGGATCAATGATCTCGACCGGATAGCCGGCGATCTTCGCCATCGGCGCCAGCGCCTGGCTGATATGGACAGCGCCTATCACCACAAGGCGTGGATTGGGCAGATGTGCATTGAGAAACAGAGTGCGCCCATCGATCTCCACCAGCCCCGACTTGCCGGTGCGCAACGCTTTCGCAACCGCCTCGCCCAGATCGCCTTCCACCGCTTCTCCCTGCCGGATCAGCCGCGCGCCGCCATCACCCATATCGGTCACGACGATGGCCGCGCGACGTGCGCGCCGTTCAGCGTTCAATTTCTCCAGTATCTTGGTGTCCACTAATGCACCCCCTCAAAACGCTTCAGGACACGCGATTTGCAGCCCGCCCCCAAGCATTTTGGCTAGCCCAGCCGCTCGACATAAACCCTGATCCTGCCCCCGCACGAGAGGCCGACCCGCCATGCCGTCTCGTCGGCAACCCCGAACTCCAGCATCCTTGCCTTGCCTGTGCCGATCACGTCGATGGCCTCCGTCACCACCGCGCCTTCGACGCAGCCGCCGGAGACCGAGCCCTGGAAATTGCCTTCGCCGTCGATCACCAGATGACTGCCCACCGGGCGCGGCGCAGAACCCCACGTTTCCACCACGGTGGCAAGCGCGACCTCGCGCCCGTCCTTAACCCAGCCTTCCGCGATTATCAGCGGATCGCGGGCTTCATCGATATAGGCGCTGGCTTCCATCGTCCTTCTCCCAGATCGTTACGCGGCGCGCTTGCCCTCGCTCCGCATCCACCGGCGCGGGTCGACCGAAGCGGCCGAGCGCAGGTCCAGCGACGCGCACAGATCGGCAAGCGCGTCGAGATTGTGCACGGCGCGGAACTCATCGACATGCGGCAGCATCGCCCTCACACCGCGCGCCCTGGCCTCGAAACCGTCGAAGCGCAGCAACGGGTTCAACCATATCAGCCGCCGACAGGATTTGTGCAGCCGTTCCATCTCGGCCGAAAGGCCGGCGACATCGTCGCGCTCCAACCCGTCGGTGATGAGCAACACCACCGCGCCCTGCCCCAGCACGCGCCGAGACCACAGCCGGTTGAAATCGCCAAGCGCATCGCCAATGCGCGTGCCGCCGGACCAGTCCTTCACCGCCGCCGAGCAGTCGGCCAGCGCGACATCGGCATCGCGATGCCGCATCTGCCGCGTCAAATTGGTCAACCGCGTGCCGAATACGAAAGCGTGGACGCGCCTGCGTTTCTCGGTCAACGCATGCAGGAAATGCAGGAAAATGCGCGTGTACTGGCTCATCGAGCCTGAAATATCCGCCAGCACCACCAGCGGCGGATGCACCTCTCGCGGCGACCGGAATTTCGGCAGCACCAATTCCCCGCCGGTGCGCGCCGCCATGCGCATCATGGCGCGCGGATCGATACGGCCGCCGCACGAATCCGGCTTGAAACGGCGCGTGCGCACCAGGTCGAACGGCAGCCTCAGTTCGGAAATGGCGCGCTTGGCATCGGCCATTTCCGACGCGTTCATCTGGGCGAAATCCTTGCCGCGCAAAAGCTCGTTGCCGGATACGGTAAAGCGCGCATCGACCTCGATCTCGGGCATATCCTGCACCGGCTGGTGCTTGCGGTGGCCTTCGAACAGCGCATCGGCCACGCGGCTTTCAGCGGCCCGCGGCTTGGCCTTCTCGCGCTTGTCCGGTGCAACCGGCGAAAACATCGCCAGCATCTTCTCGATCAGCTCGCGCGATTTCCAGAACAGGCGGAAAGCCTCGTCAAAGGTCTCGTGATCCTCGCGCCGCGTCACCAGGACCGCGTGCAGCGTCCAGTAGAAGTCGTCGCGGCTGCCAATGCCTGCCGCCAGCACCGCCTCAATGGCGTCCTTGACCGAAGCCGGCCCTACCCGCAAACCGGCCTTGCGCAGCGCACGGGCGAAATAGACGATGTTGTCCGCCATGCGCCCGTCTGGCGCTGCCTCGTTCATATCGTTTTGAAGCATCGGCATGACGCTTACTCCGCCGCCGAAAGCTCGGCCTTCACCTCGTTGAGGATGCGCCGGCCCTCGCCCTGTCCGATGCGGGCAATGTCGTCCTGGTATTTCAACAGCACGCCGATCGTGTCGGAAACCGTCTCCGGATCGAGCGCAACCTTGTCGAGTTCCGTCAGCGCGCCCGCCCAATCGATCGTCTCGGCCACGCCCGGCGCCTTGAACAGCTCGATCTCGCGCAATTTCTGCACGAACGACACGACTTCGGCGGAAAGCCGGCTGTTGGCTTCAGGCACCTTGCGCCGCACGATTTCAAGCTCGCGCTCGGCATTCGGGTAATCGACCCAGTGATAGAGGCAGCGCCGCTTCAGCGCGTCATGGATTTCGCGGGTGCGGTTTGTGGTGATGATGACCAGCGGCGGCTCTTCCGCCCTGATCGTGCCAAGCTCCGGCACCGTCACCTGGAAATCGGACAGGATTTCGAGCAGGAATGCCTCGAACGCCTCGTCCGTCCGGTCCAGTTCGTCGATCAGGAACACGGGCGCTGCGCCTGCCTTGCCGGTCAAGGCTTCCAGAACCGGCCTGCGGATCAGGTATTTCTCCGAAAAGACGTTGCGCTCCATGTCGGAGCGCTCGACCTTGCCGGACGCCTCCTCCATACGGATCTCGATCATCTGCGCCGCATAGTTCCATTCGTAGACGGCGGACGAAACATCCAGCCCCTCATAGCACTGCAGCCGGATCAGCTTTCGCCCCAGCGCCTGCGCCAACACCTTGGCAATCTCTGTCTTGCCGACGCCGGCCTCGCCTTCGAGGAACAGCGGACGCTTCATGCGCAGGCTTAGGAAAAGAACAGTCGCCAGAGAACGGTCGGCGACGTAGTCCGCGCTGTTGAGAAGATCGAGCGTTTCATCGATCGTCCGCGGCGCGGCGCGCGGGGCAAGGTCGTTCATTTCGTCTCCGTGCGCGCCATGCGCGCCTAAAGAAGCGTATAGCCGCGATCATGATAGATCAGCGGCTTGAGGTTATCCCCTATGCGCAGACCTGTCACCTTGCCAAACAGCACCCTGTGCGTGGCAAGGTCCTTGGTGTCCACCAACTCGCAATCGAACACCGCAACGGCGTCAACCAGCGTCGGAGCCCCGGTCGAAATCTTGTCCCATGTTCCGAAGGCGAAGCGCTCCTCCAGCGGAAGCCGCGTCAGGCCGGAAATGGCGGTCGCCAGCGCCTCGTGCTTTGCGCCAAGCGTGTTCAGAGCGAAATTGCCGTTGACGATGAAGGCTTCGTTCTTCGGATTCTCGCGGTTGAGACACACCAGCACGATTGGCGGGGCATCGGATACCGAACACGCCGCCGTCACGGTCGCGCCGCGCAGTCCACCCGGCCCGTCCGTAGTCAGCACGTGAACGTGGCCGGCAAACTTCGCCATCGCATCGCGATAGGCCTGCGGCCCAATGTCATTTTTCTTCAGCACCGGCAATTTTCCAAAGTCGCGACCACCTGAAACCTACCGCTATATATGGCCCATGACATCGCGCCACAAGCGAAGTGCTTGACAGACAAGAATGAACTTGCCGTGTTGCGCGCCAGAGCGCCAGCCTTTAGGTCTTGGCGCGTTCCGGCACCTGGCCGGCAGTGGAGGATTCTTGGACCCAATGCGGAAAGCGGCAGGCTTATTGGTGATTGCCGGCAGCGTCTTGCTTGCCGGAATTGCCCATGCCGAGACGCTGTCCATCGGCGTCGCCGCACCGCTGTCCGGCCCGTCAGCACTGCTTGGAAAGCAAATCGAAGCGGGCGTCACGCTCGCTGCCAGCGCCAACGGCGCACAAATCACCGTCGCTGACGATGCCTGCACGGCTGAAGGCGGCGCTGCCGCCGCTCGCACATTCGTAGAAGCCAAAGTTCAGGTGGTCGTTGGCTTTCTCTGCACCGAGGCCATCGAAGCGGCACTGCCTGTCCTGAAAGACGCAGGCACCCCCGTCATCACCGTCGGCGTCCGCACCGAAAGCCTGACCGACCGCCGCGCCAAGACTGGCTGGCCGGTTTTCCGGCTTGGACCGCGCGGCGATGACGAGCGCAATGCTGCGGCTTCTATCCTCACCCGCCTGTGGAAAGACGAGTTGTTCGCCATCGTCGATGACGGCACCATCTACGGGCGCGAAATGGCCGAGACGGTCCGCGCCGCAGCCGAGCAAGCCGCGCTCAAGCCGGTATTCGTAGACACCTTCCGCCCCGAAATGGACAACCAGATCGCCCTTGTCGGACGGCTCAAGAAAGCCGGGGCAACTCACGCCTTTGCCGGTGGCGATGGCGCAGACATCGCCATCATGGCGCGTGATGCGAGCCAACTAGACGCCGATATCGTCTTCGCGGGCGGCGAAGCCTTGCGGGTGGCGCAAGACACCGTGCCGTTCGCCACCGGCACCTTGATGATAGCCTTGCCGGAATGGTCCGATGTCGCGGACAGAAAAGTGCTGGAGGCTTTCACCGCCGCCGGCATCATCCCGGAGGGTTATGCGCTCCCCGCCTACGCCGCCGTGCAGGTTGCGCAGGCAGCCTCTGTTGCCGGCAAGCCGCTATCGGACGCACTGACCGGGCAGGACTTCGCCACCGCAATCGGCACGATCCGCTTCGATGAAAAAGGCGACCTGACCGAAAACCCCTATCGAGCCTGGCGTTTCGACGGGCAGCGTTTCGCACCGGTCGAGGATCAATGATGTTTCGCACCGGCCGCAAGAACCTCATCACCGACGTGGCCGGCCTGAAGGTCGGCAATGCCGCCGATGCCGGGTTGAAATCGGGTGTCACCGCCATCGTCTGCGACGAACCCACCGTGGCAAGCGTGCAGGTTCTGGGCGGTGCGCCCGGTACGCGCGAAACCGACCTGCTTGAGCCGCACAACACAGTCGAGGCGGTCAACGCGGTGGTTTTATCGGGCGGCTCGGCCTTCGGCCTCGATGCCGCGTCCGGCGTTCAGGCCGCGTTGCGCGAAAAAGGTGTCGGTTTCGTCGTGCAGGGTCAGGTGGTTCCCATCGTCCCCGCAGCCATCCTTTTCGATCTCGCCAACGGCGGCAACAAGGATTGGGACCGCTACCCACCCTATCGCGAACTGGGCTACGAAGCCGCCCAAAACGCGGCGACCGACTTTGCCCTTGGTTCGCATGGCGCAGGCACAGGCGCGCTGGTGACGGGAATGAAGGGCGGTCTCGGCTCCGCTTCGGTTCTGCTGGAAAATGGCGTCACAGTTGGCGCGCTAGTTGCAGTCAATGCTCTCGGCTCAGTCACGGTCGGCCGCTCGCGCCACTTCTGGGCGTCGCCTTTCGAAATCGGCGAGGAGTTCGGCGGCTTGGGCTATCCCCACCCCATGCCGGAGGACGCGCGCAAGATTGCCTTGAAATTCCACGAAAAGCCGCAAGGCGCCAGCACCACCATTGCCGTCATTGCCACCGATGCGGTGCTGACCAAGGCCGCCGCCAAACGCCTCGCCGTCGCCGCGCATGACGGCTTTACCCGCGCCATCTGGCCAAGCCACACCCCTTTCGACGGCGATCTTGTGTTCGCGTTGGCGACTGGGCGCAGCGGCATCTCACTGTCGCCAGAGCAGACAATCGACCTTGGCGCAGCCGCTGGCGCGACCATGGCGCGTGCCATCGCCCGGGGCATCCATGCCGCGACACCTGCTAAGGGCGATCTTTTTCCGGTATGGTCGTCGCGCTGACTCTCGCAATTGATAATCGGCTCTTTGCCGCGAACCTGAATTGGAGAAACGATGCGACGACTTTCTGTTTTGGCCTCCGCCGCGCTCCTTCAGCTCGTCCCTCTCGGCTACGCACATGCCGGCGACGTGGCGCAGTTGGAAATCCTCGGCTTCAGCCAGGACGGCAGTGTCTTTGCGTTCGAGGAATATGGCGTCCAGGATGGCTCCGGCTTTCCCTACGCCAACCGCTATTACATCGACACCGCAACCGACAGCTTCATCAAGGGTACGCCGGTAAGGGTCCGCATCGACGACGAGTCCGCCTCGCTTGAAACGGCGAGGGATCAGGCCCGCCAGAAGGGCGAGCCAATCGTCAAGCAGGCGGAGCTTGCCGCCAATCGCGGCTTCACCGCCGGCTCCAACCCGGTCACGGAACTCTCCGCTGACCCTTTGCGCATCGTCGTCAATCCGCGCCCTGTCTTCCCCGCCATCGACCCGCAGCTCGAATTCCGGCTGGAAATCCTGCCGATGGGTGAAACACCCGGCTGCGAGGACCAAGGCGAGATCAGCGGCTTCCGCCTTGTGCGCGTCGACAGCGCGCCGGACGGAAAGACCCAACTCCTCCATGAAGACAAGTCGGTTCCGCAAAGCCGCGGCTGCCCGAACGGCTACAGCATCGGCGCGGTGCAGACCTTCTCCACCGACGGCCTTTCCCGCTATGCCGTTTTGATCGCGGTGCGCCGCGTCGGCTTCGAGGGACCGGACTACCGCTGGATCGCCGTGACCGGAAAACCGTGAGCGGCCGGCCGACACCGCCGGCTGCTTCGCCCTCGCGTCACTCCGGCATTGCCCAACACGCAACCCCGCATCGCGCGCGGCGGGCTTTGCCGTCGCTCAGTGTAGCGCTTGGCGGCGCATTGATGTGGGGGCTGGTCACCGGCGCATCGGCGCTCATCAACCTTTTGCTGGCTGAATGGGCAACGCCGGTCCAGGTGCGCGAAATCTCGCTGCTCTTCCTCGCCGGCGGCGCGCTGGCATTTCCGGTCGCGCTTTACCTGGCGCGGCTCTTGTCACTTGGGCGTGGCCGCGAAGTCGCCTTCGCGTCCCTGTTCGTCTGCCTGCTCACCACGACCATCGCCTTCACCAGTGGCCTGCACGCGCTGCTCTACTGGCTGCTCGGCGAACGCCACTCCGCCGCGTTCACCTATTTCTGGTTCCGCGAACTGTTCTTCACCGTCGCAGCCGCGCTCTACCAGTTTGCCGTCATCGGCATCCGGCTTTATTTCCCCATCGGTTTTGCCGCGCTCTTGTTGACCAGCCTCTGGTTTGCGCGGGTAACGCGTTGAGCATTTGGCCGCGCTCTGTTAGGACGCGGCCAACCTTCCCAATCGTTGGAACAAAAGCGCATGATCCCTCGCTACTCCCGGCCGGAAATGGTCGCCATCTGGTCGCCCGAGACGCGTTTCCGCATCTGGTTCGAGATCGAGGCACATGCGTGCGACGCGCTGGCCGAACTCGGCGTCATTCCAAAGGAAGCCGCGAAAACCATATGGGAAAAGGGCGGCACGGCGGAATTCGACGTCGCCCGCATCGACGAGATCGAGCGCGTCACCAAGCACGACGTCATCGCCTTCCTCACCCATCTTGCCGAATTCGTCGGCCCCGACGCGCGCTTCATCCATCAGGGCATGACCTCGTCGGACGTGCTCGACACCTGCTTCGCCGTCCAGCTCACCCGCGCCTCCGACATCCTGCTTGCCGGCATCGATGCGCTTCTGGCCGCTCTCAAGCGCCGCGCCTTCGAGCACAAGGACACCGTCACTATCGGCCGCAGCCACGGCATCCATGCCGAGCCGACCACCTTCGGCGTCAAGCTGGCCGAGGCCTATGCCGAGTTCACCCGCGCCCGCGAGCGCCTCGTCCATGCCCGCGAGGACATCGCGACTTGCGCCATCTCCGGCGCGATCGGCACCTTCGCCAATATCGAGCCCTACGTCGAAGAACACGTCGCGGCCAAGCTCGGCCTGAAGCCCGAGCCCGTCTCGACGCAGGTCATTCCGCGCGACCGCCACGCCATGTTCTTCGCCACGCTTGGCGTCATCGCCTCGTCCATCGAGCGGCTTTCCATCGAAATCCGCCACCTCCAGCGGACCGAAGTGCTGGAAGCGGAAGAGTACTTCTCGCCCGGCCAGAAGGGTTCTTCGGCCATGCCGCACAAGCGCAACCCGGTGCTGACCGAAAACCTCACCGGCCTTGCCCGCATGGTCCGTTCCTACGCCATGCCGGCGATGGAGAACGTGGCGCTCTGGCATGAGCGCGACATCTCGCACTCCTCGGTCGAACGCATGATCGGCCCCGACGCGACGGTCACGCTCGACTTCGCGCTCGCCCGCCTCACCGGCGTCATCGACAAGCTGCTGGTCTATCCGGACAACATGTTGAAGAACATGAACAAGTTCCGCGGCCTCGTGCACTCGCAGCGCGTGTTGCTCGCTCTCACCCAGGCCGGCCTCAGCCGCGAGGATTCCTACCGGCTGGTGCAGCGCAACGCCATGAAGGTGTGGGAACAGGGCGCGGATTTCCTCGAGGAACTGCTCGGCGACAAGGAAGTGACGGCAGCGCTTTCCGAAGCCGAGATCCGCGAGAAATTCGACCTCGGCTACCACACCAAGCACGTCGACACGATCTTCAGGCGCGTGTTCGGCGAAGCCTGATCCACCACATCGCTGGACATGAAAAAGGGCCCGTGCGGGCCCTTTTTTGCATCAGATTGCCTTTGGGATCAGGCCGGCTTGCCCGCAATGGTGCGGATTTCCGTGCCCCAGGGGTCCTGCTTGCTCGATGCGGCTGCTTCCGAGGACCGCATCTCGACCCAGGCCAGGCCGGTCCGCTCCTTTTCGCGCTTGCCGGCTCCCGCGCTCTGCCAGGTGTTGGCGCCGATGTGGTGATGGTAGCCACCCGACGACAGGAACACCGCCTGCGCGCCGTACTTCGCAACGGTATCGAAGCCGAATTCGCTGTTCCACCAGGCTTCTGCCTCGCTCGGGTCGCCAACGCGCAGGTGCACGTGGCCAACCACCGTGTTTTCCGGCGCGCCCTGCCAGCCCGCATCACCTTCCGGCACCGAACCAACCACGCCCTGCACGTCCATGCGGTCGGTCGCCATCGCAACCTGCGAACCGTTCCACTTCCAGCTATCCTTGGGCCGGTCGGCGTAAATTTCGATGCCGTTGCCTTCCGGATCGGTCAGATAAAGCGCCTCGCTGACGATGTGGTCGGAAGCGCCCTCAACCCTGATCTTCTGCGCAATCGCATGGTTGATCCAGCGGCCGAGATCGGCCCTCTCCGGCAGAAGAAATGCGGTGTGGAACAGTCCGGCGCTACGCGGATCGTCAGGCTCCGCAGCCGTGTCGGATTCCAGCACCAGAAGCGGCCTGCCGGCAGCGCCCAAAGTGATCGTCTCGCCATCGCGGGACAATTCCTGCAGCCCGACAACGTCACGATAATAAGAGGCAAGGCCCTCCGCATCGCGGGCGCGCAAGCCGACGCGGCCGATGCTCACCGGCGTCGTCGCGGAAAATGGCAATTCACTCATCGGTGTCTCCGTTCGACCGGCATTTGCCCAGCTTGCCAACGGCAAGGCACCTGCGGCGCCGATCAATGTGCGTCGTGTCAGCGTCAAAACCAAACTCCCGGCACGGCTGTTTCTGTCTCGGGTTCTATATCGAACAGGTCAATCGTTCACACAAGACGGCAAAAATCGAACATCGTGTTCACTATTTCGACTCTCAAGCCCAAACTGAGACCATTGCAGCCAACTCATGCTATCGCTACATGCGGGCCATGAAAGCTAAAGATGCAGATATTCTGATTGTCCCAGGATACACCAATTCCGGGCCGGATCACTGGCAAAGCCGCTGGGAAACCAAGCTCTCCACGGCGCGACGTGTCGAGCAGGCGGAATGGTCCAAGCCCGTGCGCGAAAACTGGACCGACGCCGTTGCCAAGGCGGTGAACGAAGCAGAGCGCCCGGTCATCCTCGTGGCGCATTCGCTCGGCGTGCCCACCGTCATCCAGGCGATCCCCAAATTCGCCAAGCCGGTCGCCGGCGCCTTCTTCGTTGCCGCACCAGATGTCGCCAATCCGAAGATCAGGCCGAAGCACCTGATGACCTTCGGTCCCTACCCGCGCGATCCGCTGCCGTTTCCATCGATCACGGTTGCCAGCCGCAACGACCCTTACTGCGCCTTCGATGTCGCGGAAGACATTGCAGGCGCGTGGGGCTCGCTATTCATCGACGCAGGTGAATCCGGCCATATCAATGCCGAATCCGGCCACGGTCCTTGGCCGGAAGGGTCGATGACCTTCGCCCACTTCATGACGCGGCTTTGATTCTTACCTGATGGACTTCTTGAGGTCGGCCAGCAGGCTGGACGCGCCCATCGAGATCAGTTGCTGTTCCTGCCCGGTCGCCAGCAGGCGATAGCCCATGTCCACGAAGCGCCCGGCGATCTTCGTATCGGTGACATAGATCGCGGCATATTTGCCGGCTTCCCGCGCACGCTTGGCCACAGAAGCCACCGTTTCCATCATGTCCTCAAGCGTGGAATTGACGGTCGCGCCGTTCGTCCAGGCGATGGAAAAGTCACCGGGTCCGAGGAAAATGGCATCGATGCCGGGTGTCTCCAATATGCCGTCCAGCGCGTCCAGCGCCGCGCGCGTCTCGATCATGGCAAAGGAAAGCGTGCGGCCGTTGCTCTCGCGCAGCCAGTCCTGATTGTCACCCTTGCCGTAGCGCGGAAAGCCGAAGGTCGGCCCCCAGGAGCGCTGTCCTACCGGCGGATACTTCATCGCCGCGGCAAATGCCCTGGCATCGGCCGCCGAATTGACCATTGGCGCGATTACCGCTTCGGCGCCGAAATCCAGCGCACGGCTCGCCATGTCGAAACGGCCGACCGGCACCCGCACGATCACCGGCTTGCCTGCCGCCTGTATCGGCGCGATGCAGCGCAGCACGCTGTCTTCGTGGTGGCCACCATGCTGCATGTCGAGCGTGACAGCGTCGAACCCCTGCCGCGCCAAGATCTCCACCGTCAACGCATCGGGTACGCCCGACCACGCGGTAATCAGCGTTTCTTCGGCCGCAAGGCGTTCCTTCAGGGTCATGGCGATTTCCTCATTGACAGAATCCAGTTTCAGCCGGAAACGCATGGAAAGGCAAAGAAAAACCGCCCGTGTTCAGCGGGCGGTCTATTGGTCCAGCGCAAAAGCCTGTGCGGCCCCTAGCTGTTCTTCACCTGCTCGGCTGCCGTCGCCATCAATTCGTCCATGGTGCGGCGAATCTGGTGGTCGGACTGGTCGATGCCGGCGGCGTCGAAATCCTTGCGGATCTTGCGGAACACGTCGTGGTCGCCAGCTTCCTCGATATCGGAAACGATAACTTCCTTGGCATAGGCCTCGGCATCCGCGCCGCTTTTGCCGAGCTTTTCGGCTGCCCAAAGTCCGAGCAGCTTGTTGCGCCGGGCAACGGCACGGAACTTCTGTTCTTCATCAAGAGCGAACTTGCGTTCGAACCCTTCCTCCCGGTCCTTCATGCTCGTCATGCCAGTGCCTCCAAGGTCGATCTTCGATTCGGTGAAGGTGAATATGTGGTGCCAAAGCACAAACCAAAAGGCCGCCGCCCGGTCAATATGCTAGATTGCCTGCCTCTGCGGCATTTCGAACGTCAAAGTGGGCGTTGAAACTCTTGAAAGCCGGGATTTGCTCATTGAGGAAAAGACCCGTTTGCGCTAGAGACCGCGATAAAGCCCCCACGGTTGCCGCTTTTGCGGCGAAAAAGGGACTGGTAGCAGCCGCCCGCCCCTCGAGCCAGAGAAACACAAGAAAATGAAGCCACGTCGCCGCATTTACGAAGGCAAGGCCAAGATCCTCTATGAAGGACCTGAGCCGGGCACCTTGATTCAGTTCTTCAAGGACGATGCGACCGCCTTCAACAAGAAAAAGCACGAGATCGTCGATGGCAAGGGCGTGCTCAACAACCGCATTTCCGAGCACATCTTCAACCACCTGAACCGCATGGGTATCCCGACCCATTTCATCCGCCGCCTGAACATGCGCGAGCAGTTGATCAAGGAAGTCGAGATCATCCCGCTTGAAGTTGTCGTGCGCAACGTCGCCGCAGGCTCGCTGGCCAAGCGCCTCGGGCTTGAAGAAGGCACCGTGCTGCCGCGCTCGATCATCGAATTCTACTACAAGGCCGATGCACTCGACGACCCGATGGTCTCGGAAGAGCACATCACCGCTTTCGGTTGGGCGAGCCCGCAGGAAATCGACGACATCATGGCGCTCGCCATCCGCGTCAACGACTTCCTGTCCGGCCTCTTCCTCGGCGTCGGCATCCAGCTCGTCGATTTCAAGATGGAATGCGGCCGCCTCTATGAAGGCGACATGATGCGCATCGTCGTCGCCGACGAAATCTCGCCCGATAGCTGCCGCCTGTGGGACGTCGCCACGCAGGACAAGCTCGACAAGGACCGTTTCCGCCGTGACATGGGCGGGCTGGTCGAAGCCTATCAGGAAGTCGCGCGCCGTCTCGGCATCATGAACGAGAACGAGCCGCCGCGTCCCACCGGACCGGTTCTCGTCGCTTCCGCTGAGCCGCCCAAGGGCTCGAAGCCGCACTGATCTATAGACAACCGGAGAGAGCCCAGCGTGATCAAGGCCCGCGTCACCGTAACCCTCAAGAACGGCGTCCTCGACCCGCAAGGCAAGGCCATCGAACATGCGCTCGGTGGTCTCGGCTTTGGCGGCGTCGGCTCCGTGCGTCAGGGCAAGGTGTTTGACCTGGAACTCAACGCGACCGACAAGACCAAGGCCGAAGCCGATCTGAAGGCGATGTGCGACAAGCTCCTCGCCAACACGGTCATCGAGAACTACGCGGTGGAGATTGCCTGACTTGAAATCAGCCGTCGTCCTCCTCCCCGGCCTCAACCGTGACCGCGACATGATCGCGGCGCTGACCAAGATTTCCGGCAACGCACCGGTCACCGTCTGGGAAACCGACACGGAAATCCCCGATGTCGATCTCGTCGTCATTCCCGGCGGCTTCTCCTACGGCGACTACCTGCGTTGCGGCGCAATCGCTGCCCGCATGCCGGCGCTCAGGGCCGTGGCGGAAAAGGCTGCCAAGGGCGTCATGGTCATCGGCGTGTGCAACGGTTTCCAGATCCTGGTCGAATCCGGCCTTTTGCCCGGCGCGCTGATGCGCAACACCTCGCTGAAGTTCGTCTGCCGCGAGGTCAAGCTTCAGGTCGCCAACGCCAACACCGCGTTTACCCGCAACTACCAGCCCGGGCAGATCATCCGCTGCCCCGTCGCGCACCATGACGGCAACTATTTCGCCGATGCAGAGACGCTTGCCCGCATCGAAGGCAATGGCCAGGTCGTGTTCCGCTATGCCGAGGGCACCAACCCGAACGGCTCGATCAACGATATTGCCGGCATCGTCAGCGACAAGGGCAATGTCCTTGGCCTGATGCCGCATCCTGAAAACCTCATCGAGGCCGCGCACGGCGGCAGCGATGGCCGCGCCTTGTTCGAAAGCGCGCTGGGGATTGCCGCGTAAAACCAGATCAACCCGCCACGCCCTGCACGGCGTGGCGCGTGTCCGAAAACTTCCTCCCAAAACGAGATGGACGGGCGCATGACCAAGGTATCATTCATTACCCGTTCCGCAGTTCTGGCGGTTGCAGCGCTTGCGCTCGCATCCTGCCAGTCGGGATCGAAAAGCAGCAGCGCGCCGTCGTCGGGCAAGAGCGCATCCCTGCGCGCCATGGAACAGGTCGCGATTGCCGCCCACAAATGCTGGATCGCCAGTAAGGACCCGGCCTTCAAGTCCTACCAGATGGCCAATGAACTGAACAATTTCGGCGGCACGCCCCGCTTCCTGCTGGTTCCGGCCAAGCACTATGGCGGCAAGCCGCTTCTGGTCGTGCAGGCAACCGGCAGTTCCAGCCGCGTCGATGTCTTCGGCCCGCTGATGAGCGAGCCGCTCGGTGCCCGCATCAGCTCCGACATTGCCCGCTGGCAGGGCGGCAGCAGCGACTGCGGCGCAAGCGCCTAGATGGGCCGCGCGCTGCAGATAAAGCCTGACGATCTGTGCAGAAACGGCGACCGTGCGTTTTCTTGTGCTGTGCTTCCTCGCCGTCCTTGCGGACCGTGGCGTTTCCCGCTTTAGGACGGGCTAGGATCAAACGGAAAGATCGATGACCATTTCCAACACCCGCCAGATCACTCCAGAGCTCATTGCCTCGCATGGCCTGAAGCCGGATGAATACCAGCGCATCCTCGAACTCGTCGGGCGCGAGCCTACCTTCACCGAGCTCGGCATCTTCTCGGCGATGTGGAACGAGCACTGCTCGTACAAGTCCTCGAAGAAGTGGTTGCGCACCCTGCCCACCAAGGGCGACGTGGTCATCCAGGGTCCGGGCGAGAATGCCGGCGTGGTCGATATCGGCGACGGCGACTGCGTCGTCTTCAAGATGGAGAGCCACAACCACCCCTCCTACATCGAACCGTACCAGGGTGCTGCAACCGGCGTCGGCGGCATCCTGCGCGACGTCTTCACCATGGGCGCGCGGCCCGTCGCCGCCATGAACGCGCTGCGCTTCGGCGCCCCCGATCATGCCAAGACCAAGCATCTGGTGGCCGGCGTCGTCTCCGGCGTCGGCGGCTACGGTAATTCCTTCGGCGTTCCGACCGTCGGCGGCGAGGTCAATTTCGACGCCCGCTACAACGGCAACATCCTCGTCAACGCCTTCGCCGCCGGCCTTGCCAGGACCGATGGCATCTTCCTGTCGCAGGCCAAGGGCGTCGGCCTGCCCGTCGTCTACCTCGGCGCCAAGACAGGCCGCGACGGCGTCGGCGGCGCGACCATGGCGTCGGCCGAATTCGACGACAAGATCGACGAGAAGCGCCCGACCGTGCAGGTCGGCGATCCCTTTACCGAAAAGTGCCTGCTCGAAGCCTGCCTCGAACTGATGGCGTCAGGCGCTGTCATCGCCATTCAGGACATGGGTGCAGCCGGCCTCACCTGCTCCGCCGTCGAGATGGGCGCGAAGGGCGATCTCGGCATCGAGCTCGACCTCGACAAGGTGCCGGTGCGCGAGGAGCGCATGTCCGCCTACGAGATGATGCTATCGGAGAGCCAGGAGCGCATGCTCATGGTGCTTCGCCCCGAAAAGGAAGCGGAAGCCGAAGCGATCTTCACCAAGTGGGGCCTCGACTTCGCCATCGTCGGCAAAACCACCGACGATTTGCGCTTCCGCGTCCTGCACCAGGGCGAAGAAGTAGCCAACCTGCCGATCAAGGAACTCGGCGACGAAGCGCCCGAATATGATCGCCCGTGGGTCGAGCCGAAGAAGCCTGCGCCGCTCGACGCCGCCGCGCTGCCGAAGGTCGATGTTGCCGATGCGCTCCTCAAGCTGCTTGGCGGGCCGGACCTTTCGTCGCGGCGCTGGGTCTGGGAACAGTACGACACCATGATCCAGGGCAACTCGCTGCAACGGCCGGGCGGCGACGCCGGCGTCGTGCGCGTCGAAGGTCACGCCAGCAAGGCGCTCGCCTTCTCCTCCGACGTCACGCCGCGCTACTGCGAGGCCGATCCCTATGAGGGCGGCAAGCAGGCGGTCGCCGAATGCTGGCGCAACCTCACCGCCACCGGCGCGCTTCCCCTCGCCGCTACCGACAACCTCAATTTCGGCAATCCCGAGCGCCCCGAAATCATGGGCCAGTTCGTCAAGGCCATCGAAGGCATCGGCGAGGCCTGCCGCGCGCTCGGCTTCCCGATCGTGTCCGGGAACGTCTCGCTCTACAACGAGACCAACGGCCAGGGCATCCTGCCTACCCCCACCATCGGCGGCGTCGGTCTGCTTGCCGACTGGTCGAAGATGGCCCGCATCGGCTTTGCCGCCAAAAACCAGATGATCGTGCTGGTCGGCGCGCCGCCAAGCTGGGGCACGCATCTCGGCCAGTCGATCTTCCTGCGCAACATCCACGGCCGCGCTGAAGGCGGCGCGCCGCCGGTCGATCTCGCGCATGAAAAGCGCGTCGGCGACCATGTGCGTTCGCTGATCGCGTCGGGCATCGTCACCGCCTGCCACGATCTCTCCGATGGCGGCCTCGCCGTAGCCTTGGCCGAAATGGCGATGGCGTCCGGCATCGGCGCCACCATCCCCGGCCTCACCGAAGCCGACCCCGCTGCCGTATTCTTCGGCGAGGATCAGGGCCGCTACCTGCTTACCCTTTCCATCGACCCACAGGGCGCGGAATGGGAACAACTCAGCGCACAACAGAAGAAGCTCGGCATCTTCGCACCGTGGATCGGCACCACGGGCGGGCGCGAATTGAAACTTGGCGAGGCGCGTGCCATATCCATTGATGAACTGACCACCGCTCACGAATCGTGGTTCCCGGACTTCATGGGAACCTGAACGGGGAATACGACATGGCAATGGACGCGCGCGACATCGAACGGCTGATCAAGGAAGGCATTCCAGACGCCAAGGTGACGATCCGCGACCTTGCCGGCGACGGCGACCATTACGCCGCCGAAGTCGTGGCCGAGAGCTTTCGCGGCAAGAGCCGGGTGCAGCAGCACCAGATGGTCTACAATGCGCTCAGCGGCAACATGGGCGGCGTGCTGCACGCCTTGGCGCTGCAAACCAGCGCGCCCGACTGATCAAGGCTTTGGCCCAAAACCGGGCCAATTGATGCGCCATTTGGGTATCGGGACGCCAAACGTCTTGTTTCCGGGCGCACACGGGGTTATCTGGAAGCAAAGTTTTGCGGCCTGGCTCCCACAGGCCTGAAAGGATTGGCCATGAGCGGCATCAACGATTACATCGACAGCGAAGTCAAGAACACCGACGTCGTGCTGTTCATGAAGGGCACCCCCGGCTTCCCGCAGTGCGGTTTCTCCGGCCAGGTCGTGCAGATCCTCGACTATGTGGGCGTGGACTACAAGGGCATCAACGTTCTCGATTCCAGTGAGCTGCGCCAGGGCATCAAGGAATATTCCAACTGGCCGACCATCCCCCAGCTTTACGTCAAGGGCGAGTTCGTCGGCGGATGCGACATCGTGCGCGAGATGTTCCAGGCAGGTGAACTGCAGACCTTCTTCGACGAGAAGGGCATCAAGGTCAAAGGCGCCGCCTGACCTAGACACCAATTTCCTCTCCGGTTCCGGCACCTGTCGGGACTGCTTCTGAAGGCGCTGGCCACCCCGGCGCCTTTGTTGCTCTCTTACGGGTGAATGAAATGGACGCTACCGCGAATACGGCACCGCCCCGCTTGCTTGGCATGAGCAAGGTGGAATTCATCGCCATGATGGCGATGCTTATGGCGCTCAACGCGCTTGCCATCGACATCATGCTGCCCGGCCTGCAGGAAATCGGCGCCAGCCTCGGCGTCGAGAGCGAAAACCATCGCCAATATGTCATCTCGGCCTATCTGATGGGCTTTGCGGTGGCCCAGCTCGCCTATGGCCCGCTCGCCGACCGCTTCGGGCGCAAGGCTCCCATGCTGGCCGGCCTCGGCATCTATATAGTCGCGGCCACCCTCGGTGCCTTTGCGCCAACCTTCGAGGCCCTGCTTCTGTTCCGCTTCGTCCACGGCATAGGTTCGGCCGCCACGCGCGTCATCACCGTTTCCATCATCCGCGACGTCTTCGGCGGACGGCAGATGGCCGAAGTCATGTCGCTGGTCATGATGGTGTTCATGATCGTGCCGATCATCGCGCCCGGCACCGGACAGGTCATCATGCTGTTCGGCGAATGGCACCTGATCTTCGTCTTCATGGCCGCGGCGGCAATCGTCGTGTCGCTATGGATGAAGCTGCGCCTGCCGGAAACGCTGAACCCCGCCGACCGGCGCCCCTTCACCGTCCGTTCGATTGGCGAAGCCTTTGCCATCGTGCTCACCAACCGCGTGGCGCTCTGCTATACGCTGGCCTCGACCTTCATCTTCGGCGCGCTGTTCGGCTTCATCAACTCGGCCCAGCAGATCTATGTCGGCATCTATGAGCTCGGCGCATTGTTCCCCGTCGCGTTCGCCGCGGTCGCAGCCTTCATGTCGCTTGCGTCCTACCTCAACTCCCGGCTGGTGGGGCGCTTCGGCATGCGCAGGCTTTCGCATGGCGCCCTGATCGGCTTCATGCTGGTAAGCGCTGTCTGGTTCGTCCTGTCGCTGTTTGGAACCATTCCGTTCCCGCTGTTCCTGCTGCTGTTCGCGCTGGCCATGTTCCAGTTCGGCCTGATCGGCTCGAACTTCAACGCGCTGGCCATGGAACCGCTCGGCCATGTCGCCGGCACCGCCTCCGCCGTGCTTGGCTTCATGGGCACAGCTGGCGGCGGGTTGATCGGCGCGCTGCTTGGCCAGGCTTTCGATGGAACGACGACACCGCTCGGAGCCGGTTTCTTCGGCGTCGCCTTGGCCGGCCTGGTGTTCGTTCTGATCGCGGAACGCGGCAAGCTGTTCCAGCCGCACAATAAACCCGTCTGATCCGCAATGGCCTGCCGGTTCACTCCGAACCGGCAGAACCCGCGCTTAGCGCCAGTCCGGCAAAGTCGAACAGCTTGCGGTCGAGCAGATGCGACGGGCGCACATTGGTCAGCGCCCGGATCATCGTATCCTTGCGCCCCGGCATCTTCTTTTCGATGTCGTCGAGCATTGCCTTCATGATGTTGCGCTGAAGCCCGTCCTGGCTGCCGCACAGGTCGCACGGGATGATCGGGAACTGCATGCCCGAGGCAAACCGTTCCAGATCGTTTTCGGCGCAGTAGGACAATGGCCGCAGCACCATCACGTCTCCGTCGTCGTTCAACAGTTTCGGCGGCATGGCGGCAAGGCGGCCGCCATGGAACAGGTTCATGAAGAAGGTTTCGAGGATGTCCTCGCGGTGATGCCCCAGCACCAGCGCCGAGCACCCTTCCTCGCGGGCAATCCGATAGAGATGACCGCGCCGCAGCCTTGAACACAGCGAGCAGTAGGTGCTGTTTTCGGCCAGCTTGTCGGTCACGATCGAATAGGTGTCCTGGTACTCGATGCGGTGGGCGATGCCGTTGGCGTTGAGATAATCCGGCAATATGTGCTTCGGAAAATTCGGCTGGCCCTGGTCGAGATTGCAGGCCAAAAGATCGACCGGCAAGAGCCCGCGCCATTTGAGGTCGAGCAGGATGGCGAGCAGGCCGTAGGAATCCTTGCCGCCAGACAGCGCCACCAGCCAGCGCTCGCCGGGCTTGACCATTGCGAAATCCTCGATGGCCTGCCGGGTCAGCCGCAACACGCGCTTGCGCAGCTTGTTGAACTCCACCGAAGACGGCGCATCCCTGAACAGCGGATGATATCCGCCTTCCGTGTCGGCGATCGGTTCGGGTTGCATGTTCATTGTCGTTCGGCCTGTCTTTTCGTCCCGCCCGGCTTACAACATCACCCTTGCCGCTGCGAAGGGTTTTTCATGGCCGCTGGATCACGCATGCCCGCTTTCGCTGTCTTCTGCTTCGCTCGAGCATTGCCGCACTGTCACGGAATGAATCCCGGACAGCATCGCCTCACTTCGTTCATCTCGCTTCCGGGATGACGCGGCGTGTAAGTCTCGCCCTATGGATGCGGGGCTGTTTAGCCCGATCTGGTTTCCTAAATGGCCAAAGCAAAGCATGTCCGCTTCGTAAGCTCGGGCAAGCGAGCGCATCCCTACGCGTCGTCTCCTGAAGCGGGAGCTCAACCTTCCCACTTCGTCATCCCGGAATTCTCTTTCGAGCGAAGCAAGAAAGGAATGTCCGGGATCCATTCCGTGACATCGCGGCAGTGCGCAAGCGGTACAGAAGTCGCTTTCCTCTCCCCGCCTGCGGGGGTGAGCAGCCGGTTCGCGAAGCGAATTCATCATGC
>NZ_JBMDKS010000031.1:0-47630 GCF_057809835.1 Mesorhizobium sp. FG116 | reverse complement strand
CGTTGCCCGGTGCGCAGCCGGTTCCCGCAAGAGCGATGGGGCGGATTATGGGGGAAGGTGGGAAGGGTGTGGATAAAATTGTGAAGGAAAAAATGTCAAGTAATTGAAAGGAAAAGATATTATCTCTACACGAAATTCTATTTTTAAATATATGTGCCTTATCTCTTGGTTACAGCCTGTTTAGTGTCTGGCAGCGAAAATTCGGAACGACCAAATATTCGGTAGTGGTCGAACCGTCGTAAAGTCTGCAGTTCTGATTTTGATTGGTAAAAGTATCACATTTTTTCTCAATTAGCTTTCCCGAATCGGGTCGACATGCAATTGAACCTCGCTTGATGAGGGTGGCGTATGAATACGAGAGACTCGGCAGTCGGGCTGGCTGACTTCAAGGTAATTATTTCGGTCTACTGGCCGGGTACTACAGGCGTTTCTGGTTCGTTCGTTTGGCTGCGACCGACCAGACTCGCATGGAATGACTTTGGTCACATAACCATTGCGACGATCGGTTTTGTCGAAAACGGACAACTAGTGTTCGAGTATAATGGCAAGGCTGCATATTATGATCCCATGGAACGAAAGTATATCGGTGTGGGAAATGCCGTCAATGGACTATCGAACGACGAAGAGATAATCGTTACCGACAGTCGAAGTGTGATATCGCTGGCTGATACACAAGAGTCATACCGGATGATCATCCGAAAATCTGGGGTCTATGCCGGAAACGAACGTCTGGTGGCCGCGGGAGATTTGGTTGCGATCCAGAGCGATGCGTCAAGGAGGGATATCGAGCGCGCCGCATTGGCATCGGACGTGTTTCGGTTTTCCCTTACCCGGGAATCGGAAGCGTATTATGCATTTAGGAATGCAGGGCCAATTCTACGGGGCCTTGATCAAGAGGATACTTCGTCGGGACCTGAGGAAGTGATGATTGCCATCACCGATCAGGATGGCCAGAAAGTGGAGGTCGATTTCACTTTTAGTCACGAAGCCACGATCCCAAAGCGTACCTGTGTGATCATTGGCAAAAACGGGGTTGGAAAGAGCCGGGCTTTGGGGAACATAGCCCGTAAGGCCTTGCGTGGTATCCAGCGTGGAGCTAGCGGAGACAAAGACAGGATTGTGGCGAGCCGAGTTTTAGCCTTCACTCCCGGAAACGAATTCACGGGTATCTTCCCAAGTGAGAATTGGAAGCGTCCCGCGACCTACTACAAGCGACTGTCGACCAGTCGCGTAAGGTACAGTGACGGCGGAAATACGGCGACCGCCAGCATATTGGAATTGTCCCGAAATGACAGACAAATAGCCGCTAAATCCCGATTTTCTATCTTCATGGATGCTGTCCAAGCGATCAATCGGCCCAGTGAAATAGCGTTCAAATCGTCGACGGGCATCAACGTGATCCGGCTGTCGGAGTTGAGAAGTAGTTCCGAGGAGAGGAGGATCGAGTTACTTTTCAATATGACCCGGGCCGTCGAGCCAGGGAGGCTTGTCGATGGCCGTTTTTATTATCTCAGCACCGGTGAAGTGCGATTCATAAAGTTGCTGGCGCAAGCTTGTACCTATATCGAAAACGGGTCCCTTCTGCTGCTGGACGAACCCGAAACGCATCTACATCCGAATTTCATCGCTCGTCTTATGAGTGCTTTGGAGAGGCTTCTGGCCGACACGGGGTCTTGCGCAATCATGGCCACGCATTCCGTCTATGTCGTGCGCGAGGTTTTCCATGACCAGGTGGTCATCGTTGAGAAGGACAGTAACGGGCGGGTTTCGGTAAAAGTGCCCGGCATGCGTACCTTTGGTGCTGATATTTCCTCGATCTCTGCCTTTATATTCGGCGAAGAGGACACTTCGTTTCTTGCTGATGATACGATACGCAGGATAAGTGCGGAAAGACTCTCTTTCGACGAGTTGCGCGAGAAATACGGTGCGGTCCTGTCGCGGGAAATCCTCAGCGAATTGCGCGGGAAAGAATGAAGAAGTTCGCTCACCGTTCAAAAGGGCAATACCGCGTCCTCGCGGCCGTTGCGGCGAACTCTAGGGCCAAAAGTGCTCCCACCGTCAGAACACGAATGGCCTTTTTCGCCTCTGCATATCGCGAGTACATGAGGAACCGCGGCAACCCTTGGTTAATGAATGGCTACGTGAGCAATTCCGAGTTTCGGGAGACGATGGCGGGCTTGTTCGGTTCGAAGATCGCTGCGGTAAGCTACATTGCTGCACTGCGGAAGAATTCACGCGGCCGCTGTTGTTCCTTGTGCGGCTCGCTCAACAACAACCAGATCGATCACCTCCTGCCCCAACACCACTACCCCGAGTTTTCGGTGTTCCTGCCGAACCTATTTCCGATTTGCTCGTGTAACCAAACAAAGGGCAACAGGACCGTCGGACCTGCTTGTGGCGAGCGGTTTCTCCACCCAACGTTCGATAGAAAGATCGGCGAACGGTCACTATACGTCCGTATAAGGTGCCACGACGATGCACCGACCTACAACGTGATTATGCGAAAACCTAAGGGCGTCCGCGACGCGGCGGCTTTCGATTTCCACACTCGGACTCTGATCTCCCGCGATGCCCTTACCGACTATGTTAGGGACGGGTTTGAGCGATTCTGCCGGAGGCCGGGAAGCGTGGTGCGGTTGCTAAAGCGCGCTAACCCGGACAGCAAGGAGCATCTGATTCGCCTGCTCCGTGACGAGATAGACGAGGTATGCTGGCAGCATAGGACCAAAAACAACTGGGAATCGGTGATGTTGCAGGCACTTATCGAACGGCGCACCGTGACCTGGCTGTGGAAGCGGCTGTCAATGCCAGATCGCAAGGTCGGAGATTCATTGGTCGACTTGTAGCGAACTGTGGTCCCGCGGGGGCCAGATGTTTTGGAACCGTTGCCGCTAGGCCCTGCGATATGGTTCGGGCCTGCTGGATCAGGGTGGAAAAAGTTTTAACCGGAATGGCTGCAATTCTCTCAATTTTCCCGCATAGATCGCCCTCAGTGAACCGGTTCGTAGCCGCGAAGCTAGGCATCGGTGGCACAGCTACAAAAACGTTAGCTTATGGCGAATGTCTGACCCGCTCGCGATGGACGAAATTGGGGCCAATGCAGGCCTTGAGGCGCCTTGATACGTGGATATCCCCACACCCCTCATCCTTTACTTCTTCTTGCCCTTCTTCCCCTCATTCAACACCGCTGCTGCCTTGATGAGCGCGGTGAAGGCCGCTTCATCGAGCTCTTCGCCTTCGTGGATGTCGATGGCGCGGCGGGCGTTGCCTTCGAGGCTGGAGTTGAACAGGCCTGACGGGTCTTCCAGCGACGCGCCCTTGTGGAAGGTGAGCTTGACCACGCTCTTGTAGGTCTCGCCGGTGCAGATGATGCCGTTGTGCTCCCACACCGGCACGCCGCGCCATTTCCACGTCTCGACCACGTCCGGGTCTGCCTTGTGGATGAGCTTGCGCATGCGTGAAAGCGTCTGCCCGCGCCAGTCGCCCAATTCCTTGATGCGGGCGTCGATCAGCCTGGAGGCGTCTTCAGTCTGGCCGGCGGTGGTCGGGGGGGCGGGGGTGGTCGTGGTCATGTCCGGTCTCTTCATGCTGGGTGTGTGTGGCTGGGCTGGCGTGCGTGGGCTGCTCACATGCGCTCGCCCGGCAGCGCTCTTGCCTGTTTCACCCAGTCGGTGAACTGGGCTTCGTCGAGCGCATCGTTTTCGCGGATGTCGAGGTAGCGCACGTCCTTCTGTTTCGAGGTTCCGGGCGGCAAGGGGTCGAGCGCCGCGCCGCGGAAGAAGGCGACCTTGATGTATTTTTCGAAGCAATGATAGCTGAGGAACCAGCCTTCGCCCTCGATGCCATAGAAGGGCGAGTTCCATTTGACCGCCTTGGCGACGCCGGGGACGGCGCGGGTGACGAGCGCGTCGAGCCGGCGGCCGAGCTCGCTTTTCCAGCCCGGCATGGCGGCGATGTAGGCCTGCACGGGTTCTTCGCCATAACCCTTGGCGATCTGCGGGTTGCCGCCGGACAACAGGCGGGGCTTTTGCGCTGCCTGCGGAGGTTTTTCTGTCTTGCCGGGCATTGTTCTTCTTCTTCGCTTGAGGAAGGGAAGGATAGGGCGGTTTCGGCCGATGTCGACAGAGTGATGACGGCCGATGCCGGGAAGGCGGCACGCGGCAGGGTGCGCGCCGCCTTCGTTTTCCGGCTGGTCAGGCCTTCTTGAGTTCCATCATGGATTCGAAGCCGCCATAGATCATGCGCTTGGCATCGAAGGGCATCGTCTCGAAGTTGGGCTGGGTGCGCGGGTCGGCCATGACCTTGGCGTTGACGTCGTCGCGGTGCTGGCGCGAGTTGTAGACGATCCACGAGAAGACGACGGTTTCGTCTTCCTTGGCTTGCACGGAGCGCGGGAACGAGGTCAGCTCGCCATAGGGCACGTCGTCGCCGACGCACTCGACATAGGCGAGCGCGCCGTATTCCATCCAGACATCGCCGGCCTTGCGGGCCATTTCCTTGTAGGCTTCCAGATTGGCCTTCGGCACGGCCAGCACGAAACCATCGACATAGGACATGAGTTCTCTCCTCGGTTTGCTGTGTTGCGGGTGGTCGTGGTTAGTTTTGTGGGGCGTCAGTTCTGTGGGGCGTTGAGGGCCCATTCGACGCCGAACGGATCACGCAATGCGCCCCAGCGGTCGCCCCAGAACATGAGCTGGAGCGGGGTGGTGACCTCGCAGCCGGCATCGACGGCGCGCTGCCACCAGCGGTCTATGTCGGAGTCGGCGAGGTGGAGCTGCATGGTGCAGCCCTGCGGGGCCTTCGCCGGATGGCCGTGCTCGGGATAGAAGTCTGAGATCATCAGGCTGGAGCCGTTGACGTAAAGGTGGACGTGCATGGTGCGGCCCTTCTCGTCGGGTGGCACGGCGAAGACCTGCTCGGCGCCAAAGGCCTTGCCGTAGAAATCGGCGGCTTTCTGCGCGCCGTCGATCTGCAGGTAGGGGGTGAGGCCGCCGAGCGGCTTCGGCATGGGCGGGAAGGGCGGCTGCGGTCCTTCATCGGACATGGGTTTCTCCTGTCTTCGGCTGTTTGCCCACACAGGACGTATAGCGGCAGCGCGATCCGACAAGCGGGGCGAAGTTTTTTGGTGGATGCGTGCGGTCAGTTGACGAAGGTGTTTCGCACGCGCACCGAGTTCACGACGTAGGCCACCCAGATGGCGCCGACGACCGCGCCGGGGGCGTAGACTTTCAGGAAGTCGGGCGTGGCGAGGTTGGTGAGCGTGTTGATGCCTGTGGTGGCGGTGACCCAAACGCCGACGACGAAGGGCAGGGCGAGGCCGACGATGTAGCTGACGATGAACAGGTTGGGGAAGGCGGCGCGGGTCTTGAAGAACTGGACGGCGACGTAGGCGAGGAAGCCGACATAGGCGAGCCGCATGCCGCCGTCGCCGATGAAGGCGAGCGGGTAGCGCGCGGCGGTGCCTTCCGGCACGCTGCCAAACTCCTCGATCATGCCGGTGAGGATCTGGATCGGGCCGACGACCTGGCCGATGGCCATCAGGATGAGCCAGCCGCCGATGCCCTTGAGCTTTGGCTGCTCGACGGTTTCGGTCGCAGTCGGATACGGCTCGGCCATGGCGCTTCCCCCACGCGGTAGGAAAAGAATGCCACAGATGCGGCTTGCTCGCCACAGCGGGCGCCAGTTGGCGTTAACGGCGGCTTCCGAGGGTTCTCAACTTCCCGGACGGCCGGTCTTGGACGGGCGGCGGTTGCGCCGCGCCGTTTCAGCCGGGTCTTCGTAGGAGCCGATGCCGGCGCGCTCGCGGACGATTGGTTTGACGTCCTGCGCTCTTTCCTTTCGCGCGCCTTCGGCGTCGCGGAGAGACGCGCCATCAGGCGCGACGGCCGGTCGGCCTTGCGGCTTCGCCGGTACTTTTCCTTCGACCGGCTTTTCGGTGCGGCGCACGGTCATTTCATCGAGCGAATTCTTGCGGAACAAGGAGGGTTTGTTTTGCTCGGGGATGCCGAAATCGGAGCCGTGCGCCTCGCGCGCCGACTGCTTCTTGAACAGCGAACGCGAGACTGCACCCGCCGGCGTGGTCATGTCTGTGCCGGGCCCCATGTCGTCGATGGATGGCTTGGCGAAAAGGGAGTTTGACTGGGTAGCGCTGCCCCTCACCTGCCTGCCGGCATCCTCTCCCCGTGAACGGGGAGAGGAGAGGCTGTCATCAACCGTGCGATGCCGTTCGCGGCCCTTGTTGTGCTTGCCCTTCTCGCGGCCGGAGACGGGGCTTTCCATGTCGGCGTATTTGGCGAGCGGATCGTCGGAGATGGCGAGTTCCATCTCGCGCAACCGCTTGATCTCGTCGCGGATGCGGGCGGCCTTCTCGAAGTCGAGATTGGTGGCGGCGTCGCGCATCTGCTTGTCGAGTGCTTCCAGATGGGCCTTCAGGTTGTTGCCCATCATGGCTCCGGCGTCGTCGGTGAACTGCGAGATGTCGGCGCGGACGTGGTCCTTCTCGTAAACCGAATCGAGGATGTCGGCGATGCGCGACTTGACGCTTTCCGGGGTGATGCCGTTGGCCTGGTTGTATTCGAGCTGCTTTTCGCGGCGGCGGTTGGTTTCCGCCATGGCGCGTTCCATCGAACCGGTGACCTGGTCGGCGTAGAGGATGACCTTGCCGTCGACGTTGCGCGCCGCTCGCCCGATCGTCTGGATCAACGAGGTTTCGGACCGCAGGAAGCCTTCCTTGTCGGCGTCGAGGATGGCGACGAAACCGCATTCGGGAATGTCGAGGCCCTCGCGCAGAAGGTTGATGCCGACGAGAACGTCGAAAGCTCCGAGGCGCAGGTCGCGCAGGATCTCGATGCGCTCGAGCGTGTCGATGTCGGAGTGCATGTAGCGCACGCGGATGCCCTGCTCGTGCAGGTATTCGGTGAGGTCTTCGGCCATGCGCTTGGTGAGCACGGTGCAGAGCGTGCGGTAGCCCTTCTTCGTCGTTTCGCGGATTTCGCCGACGACATCATCGACCTGGTTTTTGGCAGGGCGGACCTCGACCGGCGGATCGATGAGGCCGGTGGGGCGAATGACCTGCTCGGCAAAGACGCCGCCGGACTGCTCCATCTCCCAGCCGCCCGGCGTCGCCGAAACGGCGACGGACAGGGGGCGCATGGCGTCCCATTCCTCGAAACGCAGCGGCCTGTTGTCCATGCAGGACGGCAGGCGGAAGCCGTATTCGGCCAGCGTCGCCTTGCGACGGAAGTCGCCACGATACATGCCGCCGATCTGCGGAATGGTGACATGGCTCTCGTCGATGAAGATGAGCGCGTTGTCGGGCACATATTCGAACAGGGTCGGCGGCGGATCACCCGGCTGGCGACCGGTGAGGTAGCGCGAATAGTTTTCGATGCCGGCGCAGGAGCCGGTCGCTTCCAGCATTTCGAGGTCGAAACGCGTGCGCTGCTCCAGCCGCTGCGCTTCAAGCAGGCGTCCCGCCTTCTCAAGCTCGGCCAGACGGTGCTTCAACTCTTCCTTGATCGACTTGATGGCCTGATTCAAGGTCGGGCGCGGCGTGACATAGTGCGAGTTGGCGTAAATCTTGACCGACTTCAGGTCGCCGGTCTTCTGGCCGGTTAACGGGTCGAACTCGGTGATCGACTCGATTTCGTCGCCAAACAGCGAAATGCGCCAGGCCCGGTCCTCAAGGTGGGCGGGGAAGATTTCGATGGTGTCGCCACGGACGCGGAAGGAGCCGCGCACGAAATTGATGTCCTGGCGTTTGTACTGCTGGGCAACAAGGTCGGCCAGCAATTGCCGTTGGTCGAGGCGGTCGCCAATTGCCATCTGGAAGGTCATGGCCGTGTAGGTTTCGACCGAGCCGATACCGTAGATACAGGACACGGAGGCGACGATGATGACGTCGTCGCGCTCGAGCAGCGAGCGCGTGGCCGAGTGGCGCATGCGGTCGATCTGCTCGTTGATCGAGGATTCCTTCTCGATATAGGTGTCGGTGCGGGGAACGTAGGCTTCCGGCTGGTAATAGTCGTAGTAGGAGACGAAATACTCGACCGCGTTCTCGGGGAAGAATTTCTTGAACTCCGAATAGAGCTGGGCAGCCAACGTCTTGTTGGGTGCGAGGATGAGGGCAGGTCGCTGCGTCTCCTCGATGACCTTGGCCATGGTGAAGGTCTTGCCGGAGCCGGTGACGCCGAGCAGAACCTGCGTGCGGTCTGTGTTGTTGACGCCTTCGACAAGGTCCTTGATGGCGGTCGGCTGGTCGCCCGCCGGCTGGAAATCCGATTCCATCTTGATGGCGATACCGCCTTCGGACTTTTCCGGGCGGGCGGGCCGGTGCGGCGTCCACAGGACACCGTCCTTGTGCAGCGGATTGCCGGATTCGATGAGCGCCGACAGCGCCGCCACCGTGGCGGTGACGCCGGAATTGGAGAGTGTTTCCGCGTCTTCCAGGCTGATGTCGATGCCGGCGACCGGGTTCAGGCCGACAGCGACGCGCTCCTTGGCGGACGCTGCGCCGCCCATCGATGTGCCGCGCCCGGAGCGGGTGGGTGAGGACGAACGCTCGGGGATTTTTTTGGGAGATTTACCCCCACCCCTAGCCCCTCCCCGCAAGGGGGAGGGGGATTCGGAGGTATCGCGTGGATCCGCGCCATCGGGCGCGACGGCCGGTCGGCCTTGCCGAGCTTCGCTCGGTAATTCGGCTTCACGCGCGATCTGCTCGGCCCAATCGGAGATGGAGCCGGAAAGGGGTGCGCCGGTAAATTCAGCCTGCGGCGCTTCGGCAAAGCCCTTGCGCTCCAGCGGGACGGAGGCGTCGAGATAGTCGGTCAGCGGGTTGCCGCGCTTGCGGGGCAAGCGGCTGTCTTCGGCCTGTGAAGGCGAATTTTTTGCAGGGGGTTTGGCCATCGCCGGAATATGGGAGGAGTCAGACTAAATGGGAAGAGCAGAATGGCGTTGCTCAGCTTGTTTGAGTTTGAATTGCTGACATCGGGGTGTCAGGATCAAGCCGATTCAAAAGCTATCCGGGAGGGATCATGACGGCTTATGTTGTGGCGACAATGGCGATCCATGATCCGCAGACCTATCGCAAATATACGGACCTGACGCCGCCCTTGATAAAGCGGCATAGCGGACGGTTCCTGACGCGGGGCGACGACGTGACGACCGCCAAGGGGCAGGCATTCGCGGACCGCATGGTGCTGCTCGAATTTCCAGACAAGGCGCATGTCGAGGCTTGGCTTTCGGACCCCGAATATATCGAAGCCTGCAAGTTCAGGGACGCGGCGTCTAGCGTTCGAATACTGGTCCAGGAAAGCCGCGGCAACACGGAAAACCCCGACCCCAAACTGTAGCACCTGCCCGGTGGCCTCGAACTATCCGCTTTCCTACAAGCTGACCTGGCTGCCCCGGTTGCTGAAGCCGTCGCTGCGCGGCGATGCAGGCGCGTTTGCACCGCCGGCACAGGCTTTGTTGCGGCCAATGCCGGCAAGCACGGTGCGGATTGCCTTTGTCGGCGATATTTCGGCGGTGGCAAACCGGGGTTTGCCTGTGGTCGATCCGGCGCTTGCGGCAATCCTGTCAGGAGCCGACCTGATTGTCGGCAATTGCGAAAGCCCGGTGGTGCGGCGACCGGCGGCGAAGGTCGGAACGCGGCTGGGGCTGCGGCACGCGATGACGCGGAGCTTTCTAGAAGGCGCGCTCGAGGCTGCCGGCGTGGAGGCGCGCAAGCTGGTGCTGTCGCTGGCCAACAACCATGCGCTCGACCAAGGCGTTGACGGGTTCGACGAGACGATCGCGACGCTTCTGGAGATGGGCATAAGGCCGATCGGTACCGTGGCTGACGGAGCGCCAGTTCTTATCGAGGTCGGACCCTTGAAGGTGGGGTTTGCCGCGTTCACGCAATGGCGCAACGCATCCCGCGAGGCGTTTTCCGGGCGTGTGGCGATGGACCCGGACGGCTGGTTGAAAGCCGGGCGCGAGGGAACCGACCTGCTGGTTGCGGTGCCGCATTGGGACCGGGAGTTCCGGCATTTTCCGCAGGCCGAAACGCGCGAGATTGCAAGGCGGCTGGCCAGTCAGGGCGTCGGGCTCATTGCCGGGCATCATGCGCATGTCGTGCAACCAGTCGAGCGGATCGGCGATGCGGTCGCGGCCTACGGGCTGGGGGACTTTCTCGGAACGGTGTTTGAGCGGCAGCCGTGGCCGGGGCGGATCGGCGCGATATTCGTTGCCGATATCAGCGCCGAACCCAGAACGCTGGGCAAGGTGGCCGGTTACCGGATACAATTCTTCTACCGGTTGCGTGAGGGTGCGCGCGAACGGCTGCTGCCCTTAGAGGCTCTTGCAGGGACGATGAAGAACCGGGTCGATGCGCGGCTGGCTGCGATCTTTCCGGCGTGAGGCTGGGCTCAGCCGAAGCGCAGTTTCAGACCGACAATCGCTGCAATGAACAGGAACGAGACCGTGTTGGCGGCGATGACCGGCATCGAGCCGATGGCAAGGCCGTAAACCACCCACAGGAAGACGCCGAAGGCCAAGGCCGCGGTGGTGGCCAGCGAGATATCCCTTGCCTGCCGCTCGCGCAAAATCTTCAGGAGCTGGGGCAGCCATGCAAAGGTCGTGATGACGGCGGCGACCGCGCCAATGATTTCGAATGAAGGATGCAAGGTGGTAGCTTTCGGAAAGGAGCCGGTTGCTGGTTCCCTATGCCAGATTTGGCGTTTGTTTGGAAGCTTGGCCGCCTTGCTGGACCAACGAAACAAAATGTGTTGCGGAAAAGCATCCGGGTCGGATTTCGTGATCGACGGCAGTGGCAAATGCGGCCCCGGTGTGACTGTCACAAACCCTTGCCTTGAACGACGCAAGCGACTCGTTCTCGCGGGTTTGCGGCTGTCACAATTTGTCTTTCGGCAGGGCCGATGCGGGGAAACCGTGAGCAATGTGTCGGAAATAAGTTCCTGAATCCATTTGGAAAAGTCACCCTTCGTGATTTGAACGGCGGGTTGGCTCGGACTAGGTCTGGTGGCGTTCCCGGCAACGGCCAAAGCAAGCCGGCCGGGAGGACGAAACCGCTCAAAACGGAGTACGACCCATGAAGAAGACCCTTGCTACCGCCGGCGCCCTGCTTGCCTTCCTCAGCACGGCCTATGCGGCGACCGTGGAAGGAACCATCCAGTCGGTCGATCCACAGACCAAGTCGATCACGCTTGACGATGGCAAGATCTATCAGCTTCCAGCCGAAGCCTCGGTCGATCAGTTGACGGTCGGGGCCAAGGTTCTGGTCACAGTGGACGACACCACCGGCACGGTGACATCGATCCAGAAAGCCTCGTAGCGTCCGGGTAAAATCCGCGTAGCGTTTACGGCCGGTCCCGATGGGGCCGGCCTTTCTATTGGCCGGCTTAAAAACCCGATTCCACTTTCCGGGCCAATGCTTTATTCCGTAAGCTAAGAGGCATTGCGGGGGAGGCATGCGCTTGAAGGTGGGTGTCATCCTTAATCCGGTGGCGGGAGGCGGCAGGCTCAAGCAGGACTGGCCGCGCGCGGCGGCGTTGCTCAAGAAGCATTTTGGCGAGTTTGACCTGCGCGAGACGCAGGCCGAGGGCGACGCAGAGCGGCTGGCGATCGATCTTGCCATGCAAGGCTGCGAACTGGTGATCGCGGCAGGAGGCGACGGTACGGCCAGCGAGGTGGCCGACGGCTTGATGCAAGCGTTCGAGGAAAGCAGGCGGGTGACGGAACTGGCGCTGCTGCCCTGCGGCACGGGCATAGACTTTGCGCGCGGCCTCGGCCTGCCGAAGAAGCTCGATGTGCTGCTGAAGCAGATTGCCGAGGCCAAGGGCCGCAAGGTCGATGCCGGGCGGATCACCTATGTCGATGACCATGGCAAGCTGGCCAGCCGGCATTTCATCAACATTGCCAGCCTTGGCCTGTCCGGCGTGACCGATCGGGCGGTGAACGCCGACAAGCGCAAGGGGCGCGTTTCGGCCAAGGCGCTGTTCTACTGGCGCACGGTGGCGGAATTCGTGCGCTACCGGTTCCAGCGGGTGCGCATAACGGTCGATGACGGCAAGCCGGAGGAGGCCAGCATCGCGCTGGTGGCGGTGGCCAATGGCCGCTTCTTCGGGGGCGGCATGATGATTGCGCCGGATGCCGGATTGAACGACGGGCAGTTCGATATCGTGATCCTGAAGGCGGCGAGCAAGCTGCAACTGATCTGGGACCTGCGGCTGGTCTATGGCGGCAGGCACCGCAACCATCCGGCGATCACCATGCTGCGTGGCCGCAAGGTGCTGGTCGAGCCGGTGGGCAGCGCTTCGGTGAACGGTGCGCTGGTGGATATTGACGGGGAGTCGCCGGGGCGCATTCCGGCGACGTTCGAGATGCTGCCAGGTGCGCTGACTCTGCGGTATTGAGCGCTTCAGGAACTGATTCAAGCGCTTGCCGGATTGATTCCGACGGGACGCGTAAACTGCTGATTTTGCTGCGTATAAATGTCAGGCTTCGAGCCGTGCCGGGAAGCCGGGCGCGCGCAGGTCTTTGCCGACGGCATCCTCGAGCAGCTTGACGATCTGGGTCGACCAGGCGCTGCCGCCGTAGGTTTCCTTGCCCTTCTCGAAGATCGAGTTGACCCGCTGGGCGAGGTCGAGCGGCACGCCGGTTTCGCGGGCCATGCGCATGGCGAAGCCGAGGTCCTTCAGAGCGAGGTCCATGGTGAAGCCGATGTCGTACGAGCCATTGAGGACAAGCTGGCTCTCGGTTTCATGGACGAACGAATTGCCGGATGACGCGACGATGGCGTGGTAGGCTTGTGCGAGATCGAGACCGCCGGTCTTGGCCAGCATCAGCGCCTCGCCGGCGGCGACGAGGTGGATGAAGGCCAGCATGTTGGTGATGACCTTGATGATGGCGCCCGAGCCGATCGGCCCCATGTGGAAGGAGCGGGCGCACATCGCCTCGATCGCCTTGCGATGGTGTTCGTAGAGCGCGAGATCGCCGCCGACCAGCGCGGTGACCTGGCCCGAGGCCGCCAGATGCACGCCGCCGGTTACCGGGCACTCGAGCGTATGGATGCCGCGGGCGGCGGCGATTGCGGCGAGGTGGATGATCTCGTCGCGGCCATTGGTGGACATCTCGATCCACGTGCCGCCTTCGGGCAAGCCTTCCAGCAGGCCGCCGGGTCCGGCGAGGACGGCTTCGCTGATCTTGGGAGAAGGCAGGCAGGTGATGGCGCAGCCGGCCTTGGCGGCTGCCGTGGCGGGGCTTACTGCCGTCTTGGCGCCAAGCGCCATAAGTTTTTCGACGGCGGCGGGCGAGGGGTCGTAGACGACAAGGGAAAAGCCGTTGCGCAGGAGGCTGGCAGCGAGGTTGCTGCCTAGATTGCCGAGACCGATGAAAGCGTATCTGTGGCGCGCGGTCATGGAAACAAGGGATCCTGGGTCATCTGGAGATGCAAATCCTTGCCCGTGTAAGGATGCGCCTCGCAGACGGCTTCGTCCAGTTCCACGCCGATGCCGGGTTCTTTTGACGGGATAACGTTGCCGTCCTGCCACTCGATCTTCTTCTTCAGAAGGGTGGCGTGGAAGCCGTCCCACTGCTTGAGCGATTCCAGGATGAGGAAATTGGGCAAGGTGACGGCAAGCTGGATGTTGGCGGCACCGACAATCGGGCCGCAATAGCAGTGGGGCGCGACCTGGATGTGGTAAACCTCGGCCATTGCCGAGATCTTCTTGGTCTCGAGGATGCCGCCGGAACGGCCGAGATCGGGTTGAAGGATGGAGGCGGCACGGTTTTCGATGACGCGGGCGAATTCGAATTTGGTGGTCAGCCGCTCGCCGGTGGCGATCGGTATTCTCGTACCGCGCGCGACTTCGGCCATCACTTCCGGCATATCGGGCGGTACCGGTTCCTCGAACCAGAGCGGATCGTAGGGCTCGATGGCGGCAGCCATGCGCAACGCGCCCGACGCTGTGAACTGGCCGTGGGTGCCGAACAGGATGTCGGCCTTGGTGCCGACTGCCTCGCGAATGGCTTTCAGCATGCGAGCGGAGAGATCGATGTCGTGAAGGCGCGGCTGGTGGCCGTCGAATGCGGTATAGGGGCCGGCGGGGTCGAGCTTGACGGCGTTGAAGCCCTGCTTGACGTAAAGTGCTGCGCATTCGGCGGCGAGGTCGGGATCGTTGTAGACGTTCTTGCCGTGGGCATCCTCGGAATGGACCGATCCGGTGTGCGGATAGAGATAGGTGTAGGAGCGCAGTTTCTCGTGCACCTGGCCGCCGAGCAGCTTGTAGACCGGCTTGCCGGCTTCCTTGCCGATGATGTCCCAGCAGGCGATTTCGAGTGCGGAGAAACAGCCCATGCCAGAGACATCCGGACGTTGGGTGAAGCCGGACGAGTAGCAGCGGCGGAAGAAGCTTTCGATGTCGTGTGGGTCGCGCCCGACGAGGTAGCGCTCGGCCATGTCCTCGATCATGCGGGCGGTGACATGGGCGGAGAAGGTCGCGTTGTAGGCCTCGCCATAGCCGACGACGCCGCCATCGGTGGTGAGCTTGACGAAGATGAAATACTTGCCGCCGATGCCCGGCGGCGGATTGCCGACAACGAAGGTTTTGACGTCGGTGATTTTCATCGATTGTCCTCCAGAACCATGAGCGCGCCTTTCCAGCCGGTCATGATCGATGCGGCGTTGGTGTTGCCGGTGACGTTGTCGGGAAAGATCGAGGCGTCGATGACGCGCAGGCCCGACAGGCCGTGGACGCGCAGGCGTGAATCGACCACGGCGAGCGAGGGATCGGGGCCCATGCGGCAAGTGGAAACCGGGTGGTAGACCGTGCCCGAACGCTTCCTGAAATCCTGAATCAGGTCGGCGTCGGAAGTGATTGACGGACCTGGCAAAACTTCTTCCTCCACGATCTCGGCGATGGCCGGCATGGAAGCCAGCTTGCGCAGGAATTTCACCGCGTCCAGCATCTCCGAAACATCCTCGTTGGTCGAGAAGGCATTGGGCGTGATCTTCGGATACTCAAGCGGATTGGCCGAGCGGATCATGATCTCGCCACGGCTGGAAGGCCGGCAATTGGAAAGGCCGATGGAGAAGCCCGGCCAAGGATCGGGCGACAGGATGGGCCGCTCGCCGCTTTTGGGGATGACGGTGGAGAATGCCTGGAAATAAAGCTGCATGTTGACCCGGCGCTGACCGGGATCGGTGTGGAAGAAGCCGCCGCCCTGGTTCATCGACATCGACAGCGGACCGCTGCGCAACAGAAGGTACTGCATGCCGACCAGCGCCTTGCCCCACCATGGGCGCAGGATCTGGTTCAGCGTCGGCAGCCGGCCTTTCCAAGTGTAGTTGATCCCTTGATGGTCTTGCAGATTGCGGCCGACATTTTCCGAGGCATGGGTGACATCGATGCCGCGCTCAGCGAGCAAGGCGGCGGGGCCGATGCCCGACAGTTGCAGCAATTGCGGGGTGTTGATCGAGCCGCCGCTCAATATGACTTCGCGACCGGCGTGCGCAGTCTTGCGCTCGCCGTTTTGCATGTATTCGACGCCGATGGCGCGCTTGCCCTCGAACAGGATGCGCGTGGCGAGAGCGTTCATTTCGACGCGGACATTGGCGCGCTTCATTGCCGGCCGCAGGAAGCCGCGGGCGGCGGACATGCGCCGGCCGTTCTTCGTGGTGATCTGGTAGACGCCGACGCCTTCCTGCGACGCGCCGTTGAAATCCTGATTAAGCGCAAGCCCTGCCTGCTGGCCTGCCTTCAGGAAGCGCTCTGTCAGCGGATGGACCTTGGTGCGGTTGTCGGTGACGTGGATCGGGCCGCCCTTGGCGCGCCATGCATCCGCGCCAGCTTCATTGTCCTCTATGGCCTTGAAGATCGGCAAGAGGTCATTGAAACCCCAACCGGTATTGCCGGCTTCTGCCCATGCGTCGAAATCCTCGCGCGCGCCCCTGATCCAGACCATGGCGTTGATGGAACTGGAGCCGCCGAGCAGCTTGCCGCGCGGCCAATGGTCGGCATTGCCGGCAAGTCCGGGATCGGGTTCGGTCTTGTAGTTCCAATTGACGGCGGGATCGAAGAAGGTCTTGCCGTAGCCGAGCGGCATCTGGACATAGAAGCGGCGGTCGGTGCCGCCCGCTTCCAGAACAAGAACGGAAAAGCGTCCGCTTGCCGACAGTTTTTCCGCCACGACCGAGCCGGCAGAGCCGGAGCCGACAACGATGAAGTCATATGTGGTCATGATGGATGAAGCGGCTCCGAGTATTCCGTACCTACCCTAGACTGGCGGGACGCTGGCCGTCATCGGGCCTTCCGTCATGGCTTATGAAAAAAGCGACTGCGAAGCGCGTTGACGCACCGGACAAGCGGCACTACGGACGGATGGCAGGTCAATTGAGAAGGTGGTGGCATGGTGCATTATTCAAACGGCGAACCGCGTGGCGAACTGACGTTGCGCACGCTTGCCATGCCCGCCGATGCCAATGCCGCCGGCGACATATTCGGCGGCTGGGTGATGGCGCAGATGGACCTTGCCTGCGGCATCCGCGCTGCCGAGCGGGCGCGTGGGCGCGTTGTGACCGCGGCGGTCAACGAGATGGCTTTCGCCAAGGCGATGAAGGTCGGCGATACGCTGTGCATCTACACTCATGTCGAGCGCGTTGGCCGCACGTCGATCACGCTGAAGGTGGAAGCCTGGGCGCAGCGCTATCTCTCCGACCTGATGGAAAAGGTCACCTACGCCGACTTCGTCATGGTGGCGCTGGACGGCGAGGGCAAACCCAAGCCGGTGCCGGCGGAGTAAGACTCGTCTACCGGCACTGCTCTTTCAGCTTGCCGCAGCGCTGTCGAATTGCGCACGCGCGCTGTTGATGCGGCCCGTGTTGGCGCGCGCCCAATCGCTTAGCGCCGTGACGGGAACGAGCAGTTCGCGGCCGAGATCGGTCAATTCATAATCGACGCGCGGCGGAATGGTCGGAAAGACGGTGCGGGTAACGAAGCCGTCGCGTTCCAGGCTGCGCAGCGTCGTCGTCAACATCTTCTGCGAGATGCCGCCGACGGCGTGACGCAGTTCGTTGAAGCGCATCGGGCCGTTGCCCAGCGTCGCGACGACAAGGACTGTCCATTTATCTCCCACCCGTTGCAGGATGGCGCTGATGGCGCGGCAATCCTCGGTGTGGTGCAAGTGCCTCGGTTTCAAAAAAGTGCCTCCTTGCGGAACCGGATAACAGTCACTCATATAGTGCAGGTATCCAATTTATACCACCATCCTCACAGGAGAGACCACTATGACGAAACCAAAGATTGGAGTCATCATCGGCTCGACGCGCGAGGGCCGGTTTGCTGAAACGCCGGCCCATTGGGTTGCCGAGATTGCCAAGGCCAGAGGCGATCTGGACATCGAGATCATCGACCTGCGCGATTTTCCGCTGCCGTTCTTCGACGAGGTGTCTTCCTCGCTCTACAGCCCGTCCAAGAGCGAAGTGGCGCAGCGCTGGCAGAAAAAGGTTGCAGGCTTTGACGGCTTCATCATCACGGCGGCGGAATACAGCCGCGGCCCGGTTGCCGTGCTGAAGAACGCGCTCGACTACGCCTATACGGAATGGAACCGCAAGCCGGTGGCCTTTGTGGGTTACGGCGGCGTCGGTGGCGCGCGCGCCGTGGAGCAACTGCGCTTGAATGCGATCGAATTGCAGATGGCCCCGATCCGCAACGCCGTCCACATCACCTGGGGCGATTTCATCCAGGTCAGGCAGCATGGCAAGAAGCTCGAGGAATTCGAGCATCTCAATCAGGCTGCGAATGCAACCGTCGAGGAACTTGCGTGGTGGGCCAAGGTGCTGAAGACGGCCCGTTACAACGATGCCGAGACGGCACAGGCCGCCTGAGGACTTTCAGATGATAGTGGCCTGAAACTCGAGCGGGCGAAATGCTCGGATAGACCAATTTCCTCCCAAGGAAACCAAGGGGCGGTGCAGACACCGCCCCTTTTTCTATCGCGCGATTTCGCGATGGCCGGTCGGCAGTTTGGTTGCCATGACCTTGTCGATGCGGCGGCCGTCGAGATCGACGACCTCGAAGCGCCAGCCTTGCGCATCAACGCTTTCACCGACGGAAGGCAGGTGGTGCATGTGCGACAGGACGTAGCCTGCCACGGTTTCGTAATCGCGGTTTTCCGGCAGGTCGATGCCGATGACGTCAGCCATTTCGTCGGCCTGCATGTAGCCTTCCAGCAGCCACGAACCGTCTTCACGCTGGAAGGCGGCTTCGTCGGCGTCGTCCTCGTCCAGATCTGACCTGAACACGCCGGTGATGGCTTCGAGAATGTCGGCAGGGGTGACGACGCCTTCGAAATGGCCGTACTCGTCATGGACAAGCGCCATCGGCATGTCGGCTTCTTTCAGCTTGGCCAGTACGTCGAGGGCATCTGCCTGATCGTGGACGATGGGGGCCTGGCGGACATGCTTGCGCGCATCGAGCGTTTTGCCGGCGAGGAGCGTTGCAAGGATATCGCGGGTCTGGACGACGCCGATCATCGCATCGACGGACCCGTCGGCAGCCGGCAGGCGCGAATGCTGGGTTTCCATGAGAAGCTTGCGGATCGCCGCTTCATCCGACTGCACGTTGATCCAGTCGACATCGGTGCGCGGGGTCATGACGGCGCGCACGGCGCGGTCGCCGAGACGCATGACGCCGGCGATCATGCGGCGCTCGTCGGATTCGATGGTGCCGTGATGCTCGGCTTCGGCGACCAGCATCTTGATTTCCTCGTCGGTGACTTTTTCCTCGCTTTCGCCGCGCTGGCCGAGCAGCCAAAGGACCGCGCGGCCGGATATGTCGAGCAGCCAGACAAGCGGCGCTGCGATCTTGGCGAGGATGGCCATGGCGGGCGCGACCCTTGAAGCGACGCGCTCGGGATCGCGCAGCGCGATCTGCTTGGGCACCAGTTCGCCGATGATGAGCGAGCCGTAGGTGATGAGCGCCACGACGATGCCGACGCCAAGCGGATCGGCCACGCTTGGCCTGACGCCGTTTTCGGCAAGCAGGGAAGCGAGCCTTTCGCCGAGGGTGGCGCCCGAGAACGCGCCCGAAAGCACGCCGACCAGCGTGATGCCGATCTGGACCGACGACAGGAATTTGCCGGGGTTGGCGCCGAGTTCGAGGGCGCGGGCCGCACCGCCGACATTGCGGTCGATCATGGTCTTGAGGCGTGCCGGGCGGGAGGAGACGATGGCCAGTTCGGACATGGCCAACAGGCCGTTGACGCACACGAGCACGACGACGATGGCAATTTCAATGTAAAGCATGGACGCTCATTAGCATCAGACAAGGTGCGCGGCAAAGACGCCAAATGAAAATAGAAATACAAAAACCAAGAAATTGCATAATGGAAAAAGTCAGCGCTTCAAAGTGCCTACGATGACTTTTCCGTCGGTGAGGTAGGCGTCGCCGCCGCCGTTGCGGCCGTTTGAGGTTGCGCCGATGCCGTTTATCTCGCGGGTCGAGGCAAGCACCGATGCTTCAAGAAGATCGCGCATTAGGAGGTCGCGTTCGGCATCGATGTCCGGGCCAATGTGATGCGTGATCGCGCCGGTGTCATGGCTGACGCCGACGCCACGGTCGAAGCTGGCGGCACCCAGCCAGAGCGGGCGGCCATCCGCGCCAAGCTCGGGCGTTTGCCATAGGCGGACATGATGGCGCTGGTCGGCGCTTTCACCGACGGGTTTCTCAAAGGCAAGATCCTGGGCGCGGCCTTCGTAGAGGAGCTGGCTCACCGGCGCATCTGGATAGGGCCGGTCGAAGAGCACGCTTTCGCCGATCTCGATCGCGGTCTTGAGCGTGACGGCATCGGCGGTATCCCAATGGGCAAGGGCGAAGGCGCGCATGATTTCCTCGCGCGTGCCGACGAGGCCGACATTGATGGGATCGCCTGCGATGCCTTGCGGGGTGCGGGTGACCATTTCCATCGAGGTGGTGCCGGCGTGGCGGTCGCGCAACGTCCAGAATTCGGGTGCGGCGAAATAGGCGAGGCCGAGATAGGCGCCGCAGGCAAGTGCAAACCAGTTTGCAGAGCGCCGCAACAGCCGCTTGCGCTTCATCGACAGCTTATCCTGCCAGTTTCCAACGTCGCCGAAGCTGCCAGACTATCTGCAGGCGCGATAGCCATTCCTGCGGTTCTTGATGTCGAAATGGAAGTGGTTGCGGTGGTCGTA
Organism: Mesorhizobium sp. FG116; assembly: GCF_057809835.1. NCBI lineage: Bacteria > Pseudomonadati > Pseudomonadota > Alphaproteobacteria > Hyphomicrobiales > Phyllobacteriaceae > Mesorhizobium > Mesorhizobium sp. FG116. Next base: position 27,421 of record NZ_JBMDKS010000031.1, on the reverse strand, counting down.
GTTGTAGCCGGGGCCGAGCACGGTGGTGAAGTAGGAGCAACCGTCGGCGCGGACGGTGTTGAGCAGGCTGCGCTCGCGGAAGGCGAACAGGCCAGGCTTGCGGACATCGATTTCCTTGCCGCTGTTCAGCTCGATGCTCATGACGTCCAGCGCGTTGCCCTTGCCGTGCTCGGACAGGACGCCTTCGCCACGGATACGGCGGCAGGAATAGCTCGATCCCTGGTGAATGGCTTTGACGCCGGAGAAATAGCGCAGGCGCGCGGCAGGCACGAGTTCGCTGCGGGTCCATGTGGCGAAGCTGGCGGCCATGGCGCAGGTGAGCGTGGCGGCGGGCTTCATCTCGACATTGCCGACGGCGGTCACCTTGACGGGATAGGCGATGCCGCACTGGCCACCGTCCTGGATGGGAGCAAGATCGGAATAGGAGACGCCGAGGCTCTTGAGGTCGTCGCGGCACTGGACCTCTTCGGTCGGCATGACGTTGCCTTCGGCAAAAGGCTGATCCATGCGCGGATAGGCGGCGGTCATGTAGGGGTTGGACGGCACCAGCGTCTGCATGCCGGAATATTGCGGCACAGTGGCGGTCTGGGTGCCGACATCCACGGCGGGCTCGAGGCTGAACACATCGCCCGACGTGCAGGCCGAAACGGTGCCAACCGCAGCCAACAGCGCCAAACGCAAGGCAAGTAGCCGCAAACGCTGCGCCTGAGGCATGCCACCCATTGCGGTGCGAGACTTCCCGAGCATCGAACGATCCCTGTCCTTTGAGGAAACAGAGATTAACCACGAAGGGTAAAGGAAAAATCAGTGCCGAAATTCATCGCTGTGGCGGGATTGCGGCAAGCTTCGCAGCCATGCGTTGAGGTTCACTGGCAGAAGGTGCCGCCGTTGCGGCGCGGTTCCAAGTCGAAGTGGAGATGGGTGGCGTGATCGGCATCGCTGCCGGGGCCGAGCACGGTCTTGAAGGGTCCGCATGCCTTTTTACGCACGGCATCCAGGAACTTCGCCTGCTTCTCACCAGGCGATGGGCCGACCTCGACGGTCGAGCCGTCCTGCAAGGTGAAGCTGGCGATGTCCAACGCATTGCCGAATGCATGTTCCGACATCTTCTGGCCGTTATGGCGGGGGCGACAGACATAGGCAGAGGCTTGGGCGATCGACTTCAAGGGCGAGCCGAGTTCTGCCGTGGCAGCGGGCGAGATGGTGTCCTTGATGAAGCGGGCAGCGGCCTCTGCCATCTGGCAGTTCATCAGGGCTTCCGGTGCGAGATCGATGGACGCGCCAAGCGATTTCACCGAAACGGGATATGGCAGCGCACAGCCCGCGTCCGCATCATGCTCGGCCTTGCGGTCCTCGAACGCAACGCCAAGCGCATTGAGGCGCTTGCGGCAGGCGAGTTCCTCCTCAGGCATGGTTTCGGCAGCCGTGGTGGCCGAGCGGGGATCGGCGAGGGGCTTGGTTGGCTTGGCAGGAGCAGCGTCCTCGTCCGCCCCGGCTCCCGGTTTTTGGGAAGGGAGAGGGGCGTCTGCGGGGGCGATAGGCTTGGCGCTGTTGTCATCGGGTCGCGGCTGCGGCACCGGAGGGGTGTCTGCTTCGTCGCTTGGCTGTGTGCCGGATTTCTCGTCCGGCCTGTTACTCTGCTCAGGAACAGGTGCGGAATGGGGAAGGCTGACAGGCTTGGCCATCGCCAATCCCGTCAGCGGCAACATCAACACTATCGGGAGCCATGCAAGGCGCGAAAAATCCATCGCCCTGCAACGGCAGCAGGGCGCGCGAGGTTGCACAGGGGGCCATCACGTTCAGTGACGGATTGTTGTCTTGCTACGGGAACTGGCCTGCTCAGATAGTGATTCCGCGTGGTCTGCCATCGCCTTGTTTCGGAATCGGTTTTGCCGGTTGGGGTGCCTATTGCTGCTGCGAATCGCGCAGGCGTCGGTCCCAATCCTCGACGGTGCGGGTGGTGATACGACGCGCGGCAAGGTCGCGCCACGATGTTGCAAGCTCCGGCAATCCGGCAAGTTCCTGCAAGGCGTCCATGTCGAGCGTGCGGGTGTAGAGCAGGTCGATGACACGCGACAGCGGCCATTCAGGCTGCGGGCGTTGTTGGAGATGGAAGTGATCGCCGGCTTCCACCTCGCCCTCTTCCAGCACGCGATAGTACCATCCTGTTCGAGCGGTTTTCTGGACGAGGTAGGCCATGTCCGGGCGCCCGAAGCGGGCATTCAACCGCCAGCATGGCTGACGGCCCTGGCTGACTTGAAGCATGGTGGACCCAAGACGGTAGATATCGCCGATGCAGATGTCGGCCTCGGTCATGCCTTGGGTCGAGATGTTTTCGCCAAAGCCCGGCGCGTCGGCCACGAGGCCGTCACCCAGCCATGCGGAATAGTGCTCACGCGGATAATGATGGAGGGCTTTTTCCGGGCCGCCGTGATGTCGGGTATCGCCCTGCTGGTCGCCCTCAAGGCCAGTCAGCGTGACATGTTGCGGCCCAGACATGCTTTTCTTGGCGATGCCGCTTGGGACGCCGCGCGGTCCAAGCGGGGCGAGCTTTCCGATGAACAAGGTGTCGATGACGACTTCCGTAGGCACGAGCTTGCGGGCTGGACTGCTATTCGGCAACGGCTTCCAACCCCTGTTCCAGCCAGTCGGCTAGTTGCGGCATTCCAAGCAGGTATTTCGCCGTTTGCCGCCATGGACGCTGCCTGGCCGTCGCCAGTGCCTCACTCCATTCGCCGGCGTCATAATCGCCACGCCCGACCCATGCGAGCGCGATCAATTCTGCGGCCTCATCGACGTTGAGATCACCGATCAGTTCCCGCAACTCCCGCTCGGTCAGGTCTTCGGATTCTTCTTCGGCGAGGCCATCGTGCTGATGAAGATCATGGCCGTCGCCATCGAACTCGACCTCATGCTCGCTGCCGTCGGCGAAATCGTCCGACATGCCGGCGCTCAGAGCTTTCGCCTTGAGAATAAACAGGCGAACCGTGTCTGGTCCGATGGAGAGTTCCCACTCTCTTTCTGCGCGATGCTGCACTGGACGCCTCCGTGCTTGTCCTTTCCGGTGTGCCTCGGCCGAGTGTTGCGATGATAGCGCATTTGCAGATTGCGTCATCCTTTGATGCTGGCGGCATGGCGTGCCGATTGACAGGGCCAGTATCCGGAATGAAATGGCGCAATTTCACCAACTGATCGGACCCCCTGACGTGGCGATGCTGTTGTCTCCCAAGATCCTGCCAATCCTGATGCTGATAGCGTCGAATGTGTTCATGACATTTGCCTGGTACGGGCATCTCAAGTTCAAGACGTCGCCCATCTACATCGCCGTGCTGGCAAGCTGGATGATCGCCTTCTTCGAATACTGGCTGGCTGTTCCGGCCAATCGCATCGGCAGCCAGGTCTATTCAACGGCGGAACTGAAGACGATGCAGGAGGTGATCACGCTTACCGTGTTTGCCATTTTCTCGGTGTTCTACCTGAAGGAAGCCCTGACGCTGAACCATGTGCTGGGCTTTGCGTTGATAGCCGGTGGCGCTGCGCTGATCTTCAAGGGCTGATGCGGCCCGCATCGGGATGAAATACGTGAGTTGAGGCGTTAACCTGCTGACACCTGTCCAAGGAGGCTTCGATGCGCACAAGATTGCTGATGCAAGTGGCGGCACTTGCCGTTTTGCCGATGGTTGCCATGCCGGCTTTTGCTGCCGGCGGCGATAGTGGTGGCACAAGCGGCGGAACGGAAACCGTGACCCAATGCAAGAAGGGCCAGGTGTTCGACAAGAAGCTGAACAAATGCGTCGAGCCCAAGCAAGGCATGCTGGACGACGACAATATCTATGATGCCGGCCACGCGCTCGCGATGGCGGGCCGCTACGACGAGGCAATCGCCGTGCTTAGCCTGGCGGAAGACAAGACCGATCCGCGCATTTTGAACTATCTCGGCTATTCGCACCGCAAGGCGGGCCGAATCACCGTTGGTCTCGGCTACTATCAGGAAGCATTGCAGAACGACCCCGACTATACGCTGGTGCGGGAATATCTTGGCGAGGCCCATCTGCAACTCGGGAACATCGCGGCGGCGCGCGAGCAACTGAGCGAAATCGAAAAGCGCGTTGGAAAGGGTGCCCGCGAATACGGCATGCTGGCCGAGCAGATCGACCATTTCTTGAAAAGCTGAGGCGCAATCGAACGGATACGCCTGATTTCGGCTGAATTCCGTGCCGATGGCCGCAAATTGGGGACCTTGGTTTTGCCGCACCCAATGGGTGTGCGGGGCCTGCTCCTGTGCGTTGCGGCCGATACGCCCTAAAGCTGATTATCCGGCTGTGATTTTAGGGCGTGAAAAAGCTGCGGCAATTGCTATATTGAGCAAATCCGAGATGTGACGGTCCCGTCGGGTGGTTCCGACGGACCGTTTTCTTTTTGTGCTTCAGAGCCATCCAGTGGAAATGGATTGGCGGCAGGAAAGGACTGGCCATGAACAAGGTGCCGATGACCGGCAAGGGCTTCGATACGCTGAAGGAGGAGTTGCGCTGGCGCCAACAGGAAGAGCGGCCACGCATCATCGAGGCGATCGCCGAGGCCCGTTCGCATGGCGATCTGTCCGAAAACGCCGAGTATCATGCCGCCAAGGAAGCGCAGAGCCTGAATGAAGGTCGCGTTGGCGAACTCGAAGACCTGATTGCCCGCGCCGAGGTAATCGATATTTCCAAGCTGAGCGGAGAAAAGATCAAGTTCGGCGCGACCGTCGTGCTCGTCGACGAGGATACGGAAGAGGAAAAAACCTACCAGATCGTTGGCGACCAGGAAGCCGACGTGAAGTCGGGCCGCATTTCGATTTCCTCGCCCATTGCACGCGCGCTGATCGGCAAGGAAGTGGGCGACGCCATCGAGGTCAATGCACCCGGCGGCGCGCGCGGCTACGAGATCGTCGACCTGCGCTGGCTCTAAGCAATGACAAGCCCGGTGCCCGCGACCCGCATTGACCTGTCGCGGGTCGAGGTTGTCGTGCCCAACTTCAAGCAGCGGCTTTCCGGCGTCACCAGCACCATCATCCAGCTTGTGCCGCTGCAGGCGGCGGAAATCGGTATCGCGACGCTGGGACCCGGCTTGCCTGATAGCCTGCCGAAAATGCGCTGGTGGCAAGTGCCGGGGCTGCTGCTGCGGCCCGACAAAGGGACGGTGCGCGTGTGGCATGCGCGCCGCAACCCGGAAATGCTGGCCGGTGTCGTCCTCAAATATGTGCTGCGGGCGCCCTTGAAGCTTTTGTTCACCTCGGCCTCGCAGCGCAAGCATACGCGCTGGACGCGCTTTCTCATTCGCCGCATGGACGCAGTGATTGCGACCAGCCGCAAGACCGCCGCCTATCTGGAGGTGCCGAACACGGTGGTGATGCATGGCATCGACATCGAACGCTTCCACAAGCCCTCCGACAAGGCTGAGGCGGTACGGGCCGTTGGCCTCGACCCGGCGCAGTTCTATGCCGGCTGTTTCGGCCGTGTCAGGCACCAGAAGGGCACGGACCTATTCGTGGACAGCATGATCGAGCTTCTGCCGCGGCATCCGCGATGGTCGGCCGTGGTGGCGGGCCGTGCGACGGCGGAACACAAGGATTTCGAGGCCGGACTACGGGCGAAGGTGGAAAAGGCCGGGCTTGCACAGCGCATCCTGTTCGTTGGCGAACATCGCGACATCGAGCGCTGGTATCGGGCGCTTTCGCTTTATATCGCGCCGCAACGCTGGGAGGGCTTCGGACTGACGCCGCTGGAAGCCATGGCCAGCGGTGTGCCGGTGGTGGCGAGCGATGTTGGGGCTTTCTCCGAACTGATCGAGGACGGCGTGACCGGCACGTTGATTGCGCGCGACGATCTTGGCGCGATGGTGGACGCGGCAGGCCGACTGATGGGCGACGACAAGGCGCGTGAAGGGGCTGCCGCAGCTTCCTTGCTGCGTGCGCACAAACTGTTTCCTTTGCAGCGGGAAGCCGAAACGCTGATAGGGATTTATAGGCGCTTGCAGGCTGGGACTTCGTCATGAGCGCGGACGGCCGCGTAACCGTAATAACGGTGGCGTACAACAGCGATGCGGTGCTCCCCAATCTGCTTGAGTCGGTTCCCGCATCCGCAAAGGCGATCGTCGTTGACAATGGCGGCGGGCAAGCCGTCGAGGATATTGCGGCCAGGTTCGATGCCCGCTTGATCCGCCTGACCGGCAATCAGGGCTTCGGGCGAGCCTGCAATGCCGGTGCTGCCGTTGCGCAGACCGAGTTCCTGTTCTTCGTCAATCCCGATGCCCGGATCGATAGCGGCTCTGTTGAAACTCTTGTTGCGGCGGCAGGTGCGCTTCCTGACGCGGTTGCGTTCAACCCCGCAATGGTCGACGGCAAGGGCAGGCGGCATTTTCGTAGGAAATCAGCGCTGTCCGACCCCAACATTCGGGTGGATGACAAGGACCCTTCGGGGCCGATACGCGTGCCGACATTGCTGGGCGGTGCGTTGTTTTGCAGGCGCGCGGCGTTCGAGAAAGTGGGCGGTTTTGACCCGGCGATTTTCCTCTACCACGAGGATGACGATTTGGCGGTGCGGCTGAACCGGGACTGTGGCCCGCTCTACTATGTTCCGGGAGCCGTCGTTCATCATGAAGGCGGCACGGGCTCTGGCCGGTCGCTCTCGGTCGCGCGGCTGAAAGGCTATCACATGGCGCGGGCGCGAGCCTATGTTCTCTCCAAGCACGGCCATGCCTTGCCGCGTGCGCGGACACTTGCGCGCGCGGCATTCGAACTGCTTTTGCCGCACAATTTCCTGTCCGCGCGGCGACGGGCAAAACACGCCGGCCAGTTTGCCGGTGCTTGGTCTGCGCTGAAAGATGGCGGTTCGTTCAAGGGCGATTGAGGAAATCAGCCGATGAGGCGTCGCGTTGGCTGACGCCGGTTCGGATCGATCCGGACCGTTCAGCCGCGCAGGTAGAAAGAGTTGTTCCGGGAACGGCCTGTCAGCCTGTAGCCTCGCTCAGCGAAGGCTGCTGCGCAAGCGGGATAGTCGATGTTTCCGGGCAGATGCTCGATAACGATGCGGCCGGGCAGCAATGCCGGGTCGCAGGTCTCTATGAAGGGGGCGAGGACGCGGTCCTCGTGACCTTCGATGTCGATCTTGAGGCCGTCGATGTGATTGACGCCTGCCTCGGCCAGGATCGAGGGCAAGGTCCGGATCGGGATGGACCCTTCGATGTCGTCCTCAAGCGATACGATTGCTACGTCGTCCTTGTGGATGCGGAGCGAACCGCTGCCTTCGTGATCGCTGACGGCACAGGGAAAGACGGAGACATTGCCGAGTGCGGAGGCGGCCGCGTTCCATTGGAGCCTTCTCGCCATCAATGGATTGGCGTCGATGGCGACGACCTTGCCATTTTCTCCAACCCGCTTTGCCAGCGGCAAGGTGTAGAGGCCGATATTCGCGCCGATGTCGACAAACGTGCCGTTTGGGCCCACACCTTCCAGCAGGAAGTCGATGTCTGCTGCATTGTAGCGGGGATGGAGCAGGAGGCCGTTCTCGATCAGATTGCCGGGGTCACGCAGGCGGTAGGCGCAGCCGCGGAACCACACGTCGACCGTTCGAGCCGGGGAGCCGGTGATGAGCTTCGTCACCCGCCGGCGGAAAGCGCCGCGATGCAGCGGCGTGGTCTTTGCAACTGCGATCAAGGTGGCCTGCCATCTGTCCGGTGCGAAGTGCCCGAATGGCAAGGTTTCGTCGGGGTCTATGACGGCCTGCTCGGTCTCGGACAGAATCCGTGCCGAGTTGGTCGGGGCGGCGCTCAAGCCTTGGCTCCGCTCGACAATCCGACCTTGCTCAACTGGTGCGTCAGGTAGCGGCTGGCCGGTCCTATGGCTGTCAGCTGCCGAGAAATAGCCAAGCCCGATGCGGCATGAGCGTCTTCATCCTCGACCGCGCCTTGCTCGAAGATGATGCCAGTCGGCGAAACCACTTTGAGTGGACGCAAGCCGACCTTGGCCGCCGCAAGCGTCAGGTTGCCCTGGTTGAAGCCGAGGACATGGGCGAAATGCAAGCTGCCGAAGCCTTTGCGAGCGAACCATTCGGCCGTATCAGGGACTTCGAGATAGACTTTTCCACCGGGTTTCAGCCACCTTGCGATGCGCTGAAGTGCAGGCAGCGGCGTGCTCAGATGCTCGAAGACGTGGAAGCTGGTGACGAGGTCAAACTCCGGCCCGTAGTCGGCTTCCTGCCAGCCAATCTGCCGCATGCGCGTGCCGAGTTGTTCGATGGCGTGCGTCGCGTAGGTTTCACCGGGTTCAAAGCCATGGGCGTCGAAGCCTGTTTCGAGCATCAAGGTGATGAATTCTCCGGAGCCTGCGCCGAAGTCGAGCGTGCGGGCGCCGTCAGGCAACAGGCCTTGCAATTGCTGGACCCGGCCCAGTGCCTCGCGCTGACGCTTGAGGATGTGTTTCTGCTTCGGTTTGGTTGACGCAAGCTGATAGTCGAAGCGGTAGTATTTCTCGTAGTAGGTGCCGAGCTCCGACTCTGTCGGCATGGGGTTGGTGTAGAAAAGGCCGCAACGGTTGCACATGACCGTGGGCAATCGTTTCAGCCTGCGGTCAATTCCGGCAACCGGCGCAAATGAACGCTCCCCGCAAACAGGGCAGGGCACCACTTCACCCGAATAGGGGTAGCGGGTCATCGGCAGCATGTATCTGGCAATCGAGAAGATATTCATAGGCTGTCGGAATGGCTCAAAAATAATCCGGCAGGTGATACTTCACCCCAAGTCGAATAGCTATAGGGGCAGCCCCGGCTAAATCTCTACCGGAACTTCGTCCTTGATCTTGCGAATGGTGAGCGCCGTGCGCACGGTGCCGACATTCGGCGTGGAGGTCAGTTCCTCGATGACGAAGGTCTGGAAAGTGCCGATGTCGCTGGTCACGCAGTGCAGCAGGAAGTCGGATTCGCCCGATACCATCCAGGCCTCGCGCACGATTGGCCAGGCGCGCGTGCGCTCGGCAAAGGCTTTCAGTTCCGCATCGGCCTGATGGTGCAGACCGATCAGGCAGAAGGCGACCACTTCCATGCCAAGCGAGGGGGCGTCGAGCAGGGCACGGAAACCGCGGATGATGCCTTTTTCTTCCAGCCGGCGGACGCGCCGCAGGCAGGGAGGGGCTGAGATGCCGACCCTTTGCGACAACTCGACATTGGTCATGCGGCCGTCATTTTGCAGTTCGCGCAGTATCTTCCAGTCGATGGCGTCTAGGTCAGCCTTGATCGGCATTTGGGAAAGTCCGCTGCGCAAGAATCTGTCGTTCATCGGTAATTAAACGACTTTTTGCCGCACGCCAGCGTTTTCACGCGCGATTTCGCGGGTTTCCAACGCTTCGAGAGGCCATTTGGGGTAATAACCTTTCCGGGGACACTTTGCGCACCTCCTTGCTGGCTCGGCGGCCAACACTTACATTGCGCATTCAAGATTTCAGCCAGTTGCGGGCCGCATGACGGTTCGCTTTCGCGAAGGCCGCTCCATGACCGTCAAGCACGCCCCCGTTCTCATCATCGGCTCAGGCCCGGCCGGCTATACCGCCGCGATCTATGCCGCGCGCGCCATGCTGAAGCCGGTTCTGGTGGCCGGACTGCAGCAGGGCGGGCAGCTGATGATCACCACCGATGTCGAGAACTATCCGGGCTTTGCCGAGCCGATCCAGGGGCCATGGCTGATGAGCGAGATGCTCAAGCAGGCCGAACATGTGGGCACCGAAATCATCAACGACATCATCGTCGAGGTGAATATCGACCAGCGTCCGTTCGTCGCCAAGGGCGATTCCGGCACGACCTACACGGCCGATGCACTGATCATCGCGACCGGCGCACAGGCAAAATGGCTCGGCATTCCCAGCGAACAGACCTTCATGGGTTTTGGTGTTTCGGCCTGTGCCACCTGCGACGGCTTCTTCTATCGCGGCAAGGATGTGGCGGTGATCGGCGGCGGCAATTCGGCGGTCGAGGAAGCGCTTTATCTCGCCAATCTGGCAAAGAACGTGACCGTCATCCATCGGCGCAGCGAGTTCCGCTCCGAGCGCATCCTGCGCGAACGGTTGATGGCGAAGGAAAACGTCAACGTGATCTGGGACACGGTGGTTGATGAAATCACGGGCCGCCCGGGCAAGACGCCGTTGCCGCCTTCCGTTGAGGGTTTGAAGCTCAAGAACGTGGTGACCGGGCAAGAGAGCCAGCTCAAGGTGGACGGCGTGTTCGTTGCGATCGGACACGCGCCCTCGGTCGAGCTTTTCGTCGGCAAGCTGAAGCAGAAGTCGAACGGCTATCTGTGGACGGCGCCGGATTCGACGCGCACGGATGTGCCGGGCGTGTTCGCGGCAGGCGACGTGACCGATGACATCTACCGCCAGGCGGTGACGGCGGCGGGCATGGGCTGCATGGCTGCGCTTGAGGCGGAGAAGTATCTGGCCGGAATAGAGGTACATCGGGAAGCGGCGGAGTAAGCCGCAAAGAAGCCCTATTTCTTCATCAAACGCCGCACAGAACGAGGGGAATCATGGCGTTAGATTGGGACAAGTTACGCGTGTTTCACGCAGCGGCGGAGGCTGGTTCCTTCACCCATGCTGCCGAGACGCTGCATCTTTCGCAATCTGCGATCTCCAGGCAAGTGAGTGCGCTCGAACATGACGTCGGCGTGCCCCTGTTCAACCGGCATGCGCGCGGCCTTGTGCTGACCGAACAGGGTGAAATGCTTTTCCGCACGGCACACGATGTGCTGATGAAACTGGAAACGATCAAGTCGCGGCTGTCGGAAACAAAGGACCTTCCTACCGGCATATTGCGGGTGACGACCACGGTCGGCCTCGGCACCGGCTGGCTGACCGAGCGGGCGAAGGAATTTCTCGACCTTTTCCCCGAGATCAATTTACAGCTGGTGCTGACCAATGAGGAACTCGACCTCACCATGCGGCAGGCCGATTGCGCGGTCAGGCTGCGCCAGCCGCAACAGCCGGACCTGATCCAGCGCAGGCTGTTTACCGTGCACCTGCATGTGTTTGCTTCGCAGGCTTATCTCGACAAGCACGGCGTGCCGAAGTCGGCTGCCGATCTCGACCACCACCGGATCGTCACCTTCGGCGAGCCGGTGCCGCCTTATCTCGCCGGCCTCAATGCGCTCGAAACCGTCGGGCGGCCCGATGGCGACAAGCGCCCGACCGTGCTGCAGATCAATGATTTGATGTCGATCCGGCGTGCGGTAAAGCGCGGTGTCGGCATCGCCATGCTGCCTGACTATATGGCGGGCAAGGATTCCGGCCTTGTGCCGGTGCTGGAGGAACTGGAAGGGCCGTCCTTCGACACCTTCTTCGTCTATCCCGAGGCGATGAAGAACCAGGCCAAGCTGAAGGCGTTTCGCGACTTCATGTTCGCCAAGGCGCGCAACTGGTCCTACTGACCCGATTTCGGGATGCCTGAGCGACAGGCAGCCGCCGCACTGAAATTCCGCTGAAGCCCGAGTTTGGCGCTGAGGAGGGGTGTCCTTGCCCTGAAAACCGGCGATTTTCTTCCAAATCAGCCCGGTTTCTGGCCTTATTGGCGCGAAATTGGTCTTGGACCACAGCCTGTGTCTTTTTGCATGTGTGCGTTGCAAAATAGATGCTTGTTTCTGAGGCAGGAGGGTCCCATATATTGTGCATCTCCTGAGCGCGTTCTCCTCCCATTAGCGCTCACGAGTGTTCCCCTCTGGAGGTTTAGCCCTTGTGGGCACTTCCAATCAACTCAGCCGGATCTTCTTGGATCCGGCTTTTTTGTTGCCTGCATTCAGCCGCGACTGGATGCGCGGTGTGCCTTCAGCAAACATCCAAGCCAACCCTTCAGTTTAGCGCCGTCCCCAGGACGATCGGCGGTTCGGCTTCAATGCAGCCTGGCGGCTCCCGGAACTGCTTCATCACCTGCCGTTCTCTTGGGCATCCCAGACCCGCCATCGACACGGAAGGAGACGTGTTCGTGGCGCGTAACAGTCATGTAACCCCTGTAACATGACGCCCGCTTTCGTTCTTGACTAAGGATTAGGCAGGACGCGGCGTGGCGGTTCGGGCGATGGGGGCATCGCTCGCATCGCGGGCTCAGGTAGCCGCCGCGTCCAGCTTTTTCCTGCCGGTGGAAACCGGCCGAGGGATCGCTTCACTGAGTTGTGGTGGTCTCGGATTCGGCGGAAGCCTGGAGTGGGTTTCTCCGCAGTTTGCCAATATGCGGCGGACCTGCCGTTACCTCCCCGGGAACGGTCCGCAACAAACGGCGCCCGGTTGAACCGGACGCCGTTTGTGGTTCTGGACCTCAAGCAGCCTTGCCGTTTGCATTCATGGCATCGTCAGCCAGCCGACCGGTCAGCTCCGCCATGTGGCCGAAGCTGGCGCTATAAGTGGCGACACCTGCCGTTGCCGAGCGAAGCTCGATGATGAGATCGCCGATCTCAGCTTGCGGCATGGTTGCCTCGACGACATCCCAGCCCGGCCAGCCTTCACGCGCGTCGTAGCCCAGTATCTGGCCGCGCCGTTGCGGGATGAGGGCGATGATCTTTGCCGTGGCATCGGATGGGGTGAGGATCACCACTTTCATCACCGGTTCGAGCAGCACCGGCGAGCAGGCGGCCATGCCTTCCTTCATGGCGAGCTTTGCCGCCATCTGGAAAGCCATGTCAGAGGAATCGACAGCGTGATAGGAGCCGTCGGAGAGGTTGACTGCGACATCGACGACGGGAAAGCCCATCGGGCCCGATTTCAGATAGTCGCGGATGCCTGTCTCGACCGACTGGATATAGGTCTTGGGCACGACACCGCCAGTGATCGTGTCGGTGAACTGGAAACCGCTGCCGCGGGCCAACGGCTTGATCTGCAACACCACATCCCCGAACTGGCCGTGGCCGCCGGACTGCTTCTTGTGACGCCCGCGTTGCTCGACCGGTTTGCGGATCGTTTCGCGGTACGGCACCGCAGGGGCGTGACCCTCGACCGGAATCTGGTTCTTGCCCTCCAGGCGCTCGCGGACAACACGCAGGTGCATCTCGCCATGCCCGGAAAGGATGGTTTCCGCCGAATCCTGATTGTGATGAAGGTTGAGCGAGGGGTCTTCCTCGGCCAGCCGCTGGATGGCTGCCGACATTTTCACATCGTCCTTGCGTTCCTTTGGACGCAACGCGAAGGCATAGACGGGCTGAGGCGGCGTGAGTTCTACAAGAGGTGCGATCCCGCCCTTGGCGGAGGTCAAGGTCTGGCCGGTGCGCACATCGTCCAGCTTGCCGAGCGCCACGGTGTCGCCGGTCGATGCCGAAGGCAGCTTCGACTGATCCTTGCCCAGCATGCGGTAGATGCCGGACACCTTGTTGATCTCGCCGTTGGAAAGATAAAGTTCGCTGCCGTCGGCGACCTGGCCGGACAGGATGCGCGAGACGGAAAGCTTGCCGCCATGCGCGGTATGAATGGTCTTCATGACCTGAACGACCGTAGCGTTGCCCTCCGGTGCACCAAGCCGCTTGCGGGTCGCTTCGATGTCGGGTGCGTCGTGGCGGATCGCCTTAAGCAAGCGCAGCACGCCGTTGCCTTTCTCGGCGGTGCCGATCAGTACAGGCGTGACGGAGCCGTCGCGAAGGTCGGCGGCGAGGTCGTCGAAGATGGCATCCTTCGGCGGCTCGACTTCTTCCAGCAGTTGCTCCATCAGATGATCGTCATGATCGGCCAGCGTTTCGAGCATTGAGAAACGGGCCTCCAACTCGCGGGCCTTGTCGTCGCCCGGAATTTCCGCGACTTCGCTTTCGGCGTATTCGCGGTAGATATAGGCGCGCTCCAGCGCGAGATCGATCGAGCCGATGACGATGCCGTCCTTGCGCAAGGGAATCTGCCGCAAAAGCAGCGGCAAGGTGCTGGCGGGCTGCAGCATCTTCAGCGTTTCGCGGACGCCTGCGATCGACTTGTCGATCTTGTTGAGGAACAGGATGCGCGGCACGCGAAGTTCGTCCAGGCGGCGCATGATGAGCTGCAGGGCAGGGATCTTCTTTTCGTCGGCCTCGGCCACCACGACGGCCACGTCGCAGGCGGCGAGCACGGGTTCGGCCTCGAAGGCGAATTCGATCGAGCCGGGGCAATCGACGAAGGTGAGGGTGTCGCCCATGAATTCGGTGGTGGCGACCGTCGCCTCCACGCTCATGGCGTGGGCGCGCGCTTCGGCGGAATGATCGGAAACGGTGTTGCCGGATGAGACCGGGTTTTGGCGCGGGATTGCGCCGGTGCGGGCAAGGATGGCTTCGAGAAGTGTCGTCTTACCGCTTGAGAAGGGACCGACTATGGCGATGCATTTCGGTCCCGTGCGTCGTCCTCCGGCGCGATTACCCATGACTGACCTCCGCTCAGGCGTTTTTTCAGGAGCGGCGGCCGGCCTGACGACCGTCGCGCGGCGGCAGCATTGTGAGGAAACTGCCTGCCTTGAAGCATCGTCCCACGGGTTTGGCTTTTGGGCAAGTGTGTGGGAGAAGGTGCGCGGGAGGACGCCGCCATTTCCAAATCTGCCGCCGAACAGATGTATGACAGCCTGAGCGTGTCGGAGCGGCTGCCGGCGGACGAACTGGAGGCCTATACGCGGCACCTGCTAACGCCGATCGCAAGGCATGCGTTCGATACCGTGCCGTTTTATCGGAACAGGCTCGCCGGTATTTTCCGCCCGGATGGAACGGTCGATCACGACGCATGGCTCGATTTGCCGGTGTTGACGCGGCGCGACCTCGCCGATGATTTCGAAGCCTTGAAAAGCAACGCCATTCCAATGGCCCATGGCGAGACCAGACCGGGCACGACCTCAGGCTCATCGGGGATTCCCGTTACCGTGCTCAAGACTGCGTTTGCAGGAAAGATGGAGCAGGCCATCATGGGACGGTTCTACCGGTGGGTCGGTTTGAACCCCACGCATCGGCTGGTCATGATAAGGGCCGCCGCGCACCCCAAGCTTCGCTATGAGGTGCAGGAAGATGAGCCCTGGGTCCCATCCTGGATGGCGCCCGAGGATTTCGGCACCTATTCCCGGCTTGCTTACCCGACCAAGCTTTCCGAGCAGCTTGCCTATATCCAGCGCCAGGGGCCGGTTTATCTGAATACGCAGCCAAGCAACGCCATGGGGCTGGTTGCCACTGCCGAGCAAGCCGGGGTGATCGGGCTCGAGGTGAAGGGAATAATCACGCTTGGCGAATTTGTTCCCCAGCAGCTCCGTAGCGATGCGAGACGCGTGCTGGGTTGCGAGATATTCGATACCTACAGCGCCAATGAAGTTGGCACTATGGCTTCGCAATGTGCTTGCGGTTCGCTTCATGTGAATGCCGAGTGCATTCTGGTTGAAGTGCTAAGGCCGGATGGATCGCCCTGCGATGATGGTGAGGAAGGGCGCATCGTGCTGACCACGCTGCTCAATTCCGCAATGCCGCTGATCCGCTACGACATAGGCGATATCGGCTATCTCGGCGGACGATGTGACTGCGGCTTGACCTTGCCCAAGCTCACATTGACCGTTGGTCGCCTTCGAAGGCTGTTCAAGTTTTCCGACGGGACAGAGATCGCGCCCATTTTCGGCATGGAGTGGTTTGCTTCGGCTTTTCCGGTTGTCCAGTGGCAACTCGCGCAGATCGGCCCGGAGGCTCTCGAACTGCGGTTCTCGAGCCGGGCTGACGACGATGCGCTGAACTATGAGGCCGTAACACAGGGACTGCGCGACTATTTTCGGCGGCCGGTCAGCGTCAGTTTCAAGCGCTATGACGATATGACGGTTGGGCCGGGCGGCAAGATCGACCAGTTCGTAAAAGAAAATGGACCGGCGCTTGACGCGGCCGGTCCAGATATCAGGCTGCCTTAAAAAGGCAGGGTCAGCCGCATTCGCTGGTGCAAGGTGCAGGGCCCGTCGTGGTGTCGTCGGGAGCGTTGAAGGCTGCGCCGAAGAAGTCGAGCAGGCGGGTGCGCGGGTCATCCTCACGATGACGATCCTTGAGAGACTTGCCGGCTTCACCGAAGTAGATGCGCAGGCCGACATTGTAGGTCTGGGTGTCGTCGCCAATGCCTGCATCCGCGAACAAGGCAACATTGTTGCTGGCGAAGGGCAGCATCGCTTCGCCGCCGACCTTGGCGAAGGTTTCATCGAACTGATGTCCGATGCCTGCGTGGATGCGGAAATTGTCGGTTGCGTAGAATGCCGCGACCAGATCGCCGCTGAAGAACGTGTCGTTGCCGCCGTCGCCATCGACGAAATCGGCACCTACGAAGGCTTCAACGCTGACACGGTCGAAGTAGGCTTCACCTTCGCCGCCGAGGCGCCAGATCGAAGCGCTGTCGCCGCCACCCGAGATGCGGACATAGTGACCGTAGATGCCAAGCAGGCCCTGATCGGGATCGCGCCAGAAGCCGTGGGCGCCGATGCCGCCTGCGGTGATGTGAGGGTCAGTATCGAAGCGGCCAGCGCCTGCATCGATCTGAACGCCGAACTGCTGGGCAACCGGGAAGGAAATCGATCCGACGCCATAGATTGCGTTCGGCTCATCGGAAACGCCCGAAATGTTGGTGTCGGTGTAGCCGATGTCGAGCTTGCCATTGATGCCGGATACGGCTGGCTTGCCCTCGAACTTTTCCTGAAAATCGGCCGCCTGAGCGGATACGCCCAAGGTGAAGAAAATCGCAGTCGTGGTCAGAAGATATGCGCGCATCGTCCCCATCCAAAAAATACTCAAATCAACTTGCGGCACCATGGCGAGACTCGGATCGGAGCGGAAGCATTGCGTTACCGGATTCAAGGTTAACGCAGAGGAATGCCGAAACGGTGTGGCGACTTTGACACATTCTTGCCAGAGTTAGGCCACGTTCTGTTCGTGACCGATGCTGCCCGTGCACACGAATCGGCGCGCTATTTCATCAACCGCCCGATGACCTTGCGTGCTACGGTGCCGGGTTTGACGTTGCTTATCTGGCCTTTGTACTCGCCGGAATAAACCTTGCGCACCATGGCGGTGCGGTTGGACACGTTTTCATCCAGCGACACGGCAAACTCAGACTCGGATCGCCGGACAATGGTGCCTTCAAAATGAGCGTGACCGAGTTGAACGGATACCCGCGTTCCAAGCGGTGCATGCACATTGCCCAGCAGGCGCATGCCGCCGACCGACACATCCGCGGTGACGAAGATGTGGTGTTCGTTGTCGAACGACACGATCACCGTCTCCTTGCCTTGAAGGCGCTCATGGCGGCGCATACGGGGTTTTTCGACGCAGACCGCGATCGCGGAAACGAGAATGATTATGTTGTACCAGGACCAGTAGAGCGCCACCACGCTGGAATCCTGCAGCGGATCTCTGCCGCCAAAGGAGATAAGCACCCCGAGAAGGGTCAAGCCGAGCAGGAAGCTGAACATACCCATCATGCGCCACTGGATGACTGTCTTGGAGCGATCTCCACCCTTGGCAGTAACCTTGAATTTCTGACCCTTGGGCTTGAACAGTCCGATGGCGACAGCGGTGAGGATTTCGCGTGCGGCAAGCAATTGCGAGATATCGGTCATCACCGGCAGGACGCGCTGACCGGAGAGCCACGCCATGACCGCGATCTGGGAAAGATAGTAGGGCAGGAAGTTCGCGATGCCGTCGGCTGTGCCGACATTGACGGCGTTGATGCCCAGCAGGAGGTAGAAGATCGGGACGAGGATGCCGGCCACGCGAAACAGGTAGGCCATGCTCCAGTAGAGCATGCTTTCGACCAAGCTGACGCGGTCGATGAACTGAAGGCCGTTGCTGAGTTTGAACGGACCATCCTTGCCGCGGATGATCTGGATGAAGCCGAGACACCAGCGCGAGCGCTGGGTGATGTATTCCTGCAGGCCTTCGGGCGCCAAGCCGAGTGACAGACGCTCGTTGAGGTAGACCGTGCGGAAGCCGTTGCGCTTCAGCCTTAACGTGAGCAGGTAGTCTTCCGTCACGGATTCAGTCGGGAAGCCGCCGGCGCGCTGGAGTGCTTTCATGCGGATGACGGAGGAGGTGCCGCAGCAAAAGGCCGTGCCCCAGGCATCCTTTGCCGGCATGAGCACGTCGAAGAAATAGCGCTGCTCGTCCGGCCAGGCGTCGGAAGCCTGCAGGTTGGCCTGGATCGGGTCCGGATTGATGAAGTGCTGCGGCGTCTGCACGATGCCGACATCCGGCTCCTTGAACAGGGTCAGCGCGCGCGACAGGAACATTGGCGTTGGCACGAAGTCGGCATCGAGAACGGAGATGAAATCCGGCGGCTCATCCAGGCCTGCGACGTGACGCAGGGCGTGGTTGATGTTGCCCGCCTTGGCATGGGCGTTGTCCGGGCGGGTCAGGTAGTTCGCGCCGAGTTCGTCCGCTAGTTCAGCAAGCCATTGCCGCTTTCCGTCATCCAGTACCCAGACGCGGAAGTTGGTATAGGTCATGCCGGTTGCGCCGACGATTGTGCGCTCAAGGATTTCGCGTTCCTCGTTGTAGGTGCAGATGAAGACATCGACCAACGGCATATGGGGCAGGGCATTCAGCCACGGCGTGTTCTTTTCGACCTCGCTCGAGCGTTCCTTGGTGCGGGTCAGAGTTATGTAGGAGATGATCGAGCCCGTAACCGCTCCGACCTCGATCAGGAAGAACAGCCAGCCGACGACAAAATCGACGGGATTGGCGAGGGAGGGGATGGTGGCGGTGATACGCCAGAACAGATATTTGGCGGTGAGGGCCAGAACCAGAATGATCGGCAGAATTCGGAAGCGGCTATGGCGATTGATCCATGGCATCACGGCCAGCAGCAGGCCGGCAATGATAAGGCCGGGCACGGCACCTTCCGATAGAACCGACAGGATCGGGTTCATGGCCGGGACGCTCTCAGGAAGACGTCTTGCCGAAAACCACGCGGCCTGTGCGGCCAACAGGGCAAGAACCTTCCTGTTGCATTCCCTCGACTGCGACCAAAGCGCGATAAGCCTCTTTCGTCAGAGCCGACGGCAGAATAGCGAAGTTGGATGCGGCCGATGAAACGCCGCTGAGTTGCACCACTTTGCCCGGCAGGGCGCGCGAACCTTCACGGAAGGTGAAGCTTGCCGGCATGCCGACCGAAAGCGTGTTGTAGACAGCCTCGGTAACCGCTGCGGTGACCAGCAATTTCGAGCAATCCAGCACGCTGATCAGTGGCTGCCCGGCAGTGACCTGTTCGCCCGGCGCGGTGAACAGTTCCCATACCTGGCCAGCGGTCGGCGCGGTCAACTTTGCTTCGCTTGCCAGATCAAACAGCGATTTTTCCCGGGTCAGCCCTTCTTCCAGCCTGGCTACACGCGCGTCTTGCCTTGCCTTGTCGGATTCGAGGGACGCCATTGTCTCGGCGATGTCGTCGAGACGCTGGGCGGAGCGGGGCTCGTCGTCATAACCGTCGCCGAAGAAGCGGCTTTGCGCCAATGCTTCCGCTTCGACGCCAAGTGCGGCCTTGCGCGCCTTGGCCTGATCCAGTTCAGCGGCGGCGACATCAAGGTCGCGCTTGGCGTTTTCCCGAGCAGCCTTCGCGGCCGTGCCCTTGGCTGTCAGCGACGACTGCCGCTCGAACTCTGCTTCGGCGCGCGCCAGAATTGCTTCGGCTCCGGTCAACTGGGCATCGACCTCGGCAATTTGCGCGGCGACACGGTTCTTGCGATCGATACGAAACGTATCCACCCGCTTGCCTATGCCGGCGCGCAGTTCGGCCAGACGGGAAATGCGGGCTGCGAGTGCATCCTGCTCTTCGCGGGCAGCACCCAGTTCCTCGCTGGCGCGCTCTATGGCGTTATGGTCCGCGCGGGCATTGGCCACGGTTGCCAGTTCCCAACCGGCCGGGATCGTGCTTCCGACGCGGAGCCCTTCGAGGCCTTCCGCGATGACGCCGCCAATCGGGGCGCGGATGGTTACGATCTGGGCGTTGACCACCGCTTCCACGCTCGAAACCTGGAAAAGGCGCTGCATCGGCATCCAGCCGACCGTCAGCAGGATGGCAAGACCTGCAACTGTCTTGAGAATGCGCGACCAAAGCGGCGAAAGAGGCTGGCTAAGACGTGAGGGAGCGGGCTGAGGAGCGGGCGCTTCCTGGGTCTCCTCGTTGCTGAATTCCTTGGCAAGCATGGTCTGCAAGGCGCCAGCGCCTTTGGCGTCCGTTGATGGCGTTGCCTGATTATAGACGAAGCGGTTCGCCGACGAGGCGTCCGTATCCGTGTCCGGATCGGGTTGGGTATTGGTGACTTTCCTGGGCTGGGCCCCGGTTTTGGATGTCATCTCGACCATCCCGCCGTTGGCGGGTTCCCTGTTACACCGAACGTGTTGCTTGTTGCATTCGGCTTTTATCTGCCGACAGTGTTACCGATGGGAGTTTCGAGACCCTAAAGTTCTATGCAATTTTTACGCGATGGCTAATGCATCGTGAAAAATGGCGCTGATTGCAGGGTGGCCTTATAGTCAGTTGAATCAGCTTGGAATTTATCGGGAAACGAGGTTTCACCATGAAGATCACACCATGCGGAAGCGTGCCGACACGGCTTGCTTCGGAACAGTATTTTACGGGCAGGGTGACGCAGGACCCGATCATCGAGACGGAAGCCCCGGCCCATTTAAGGGCGATTTCGGTGCGGTTCGATCCGGGCGCGCGAACGCACTGGCACACGCACCCGCTTGGCCAGACCTTGCACGTGACGGCAGGGGCGGGACGCGTGCAAAGCTGGGGTGGCCCTGTTCAGGAGATCAGGGCAGGCGATACGGTGTGGTTCGCGCCCGGCGAAAAGCATTGGCATGGTGCTACTCCGCTCACGGCCATGACCCATATCGCCATGCAGGAAGCGCAAGATGGCAGGGCCGTCGACTGGCTGGAGCCGGTGAGCGATGAGCAGTACGGGGCGTAGTGCCGGGTGAAGCGCTGACCCTAGCTGGCGAACTTGCGTGCGCCGGCCACGCACAGGATGACTGCAACAGTGACCGCCAGCATGCCCAGCGTTACGGGCTCGTGCAGGAGGGTCGCCGCCAGCGCCAAACCGAAGAACGGCTGCAGGAGTTGCAACTGGCCCACCGCTGCGATGCCGCCTTGCGCGAGGCCGCGGTACCAGAACACAAAGCCGATCAACATGCTGAACAGAGAGACATAGACAAGGCCGATCCAGGCAGGTGGATTTATGTCCGCGAATGTCGGCGGCATCCGGCTGATCATCAAAGCCGCCATGACGGGTAGCGACAGTACGAGCGCCCAGGAGATGACCTGCCAGCCGCCGAAGACGCGAGACAGCTTGGCGCCTTCGGCATAACCCAATCCGCAGACAATCACCGCCGCTAGCATCAGCGTGTCGCCAATCGGCGAGGCGGTGAGGCCTTGCGATAGCGCAAAGCCCGCTACAAGCGCACTGCCGAGGACAGAGAAAGCCCAGAAGGCGGGCTTGGGCCGTTCGCCGCCGCGGATGACGCCGAATATGGCCGTCGCAAGGGGCAGCAGCCCTATGAAAACGATCGAATGCGCGGACGTGACGTGCTGAAGGGCAAACGCTGTCAGCAGCGGAAATCCGACGACAACGCCTAGCGAGACCACGACAAGCGAGGCGATGTCGGCGCGGGTAGGGCGCTTCTGCCTAAATGCGAGGAGCAGGCAGAGCGCCAATGCGCCGGCGATTGCCGCACGTGCCGCAGTCAGAAACACAGGATCGAACTGCAACACGGCAACGCGGGTGGCGGGCAGCGAGCCGCTGAATATGACCACGCCAATCAAGCCGCTGACCCATCCGGTGGTTGTCCGGTCCATATCCCACTCCATCGATTGCAGCTTTCTATGGGCTTCGATGGCTGGCGCAGCCAGTAACAGTTCAGTACAATTGAACTGAACTGTTATGATACGATGGGCAATACAGATGGATGGAAATTCCGCAACAGGTTCCCGCGTCGAGGCAGTGATGGCAACTGTGCGCCAGCGGATTGCAGGGCGCAGCCTCACATCAGGCGCCAAACTGCCGTCGATCCGTGGGTTCGCCGCCACGCTCAAGGTTTCCGCCTCGACCGTGGTGGAGGCCTACGAGCGGCTTGTCGCGGAAGGGGTTATCCACTCGCGGCCCGGCTCAGGTTTCTACGTCGCCAACCAGACGGCGCCGCTATCGCTGTCCGAGATCGGCCCGAAGCTCGACCGGGAGGTCGATCCGTTCTGGGTTTCGCGGCAATCGCTGGCGACCGGCGACGACAGCATGAAGCCGGGCTGTGGATGGTTGCCGGCATCGTGGATGCCGGAGAGCGGTATCCGGAAAGCGCTACGTTCGCTTTCGCGCGCTGAAGGGACGGTGCTGGGTGACTATGGCTCTCCCTTGGGCCTGCCGCCGCTGCGCCAACTTATCGTCCGGCGGATGGCGGAGAGGGGCATCGAATGTTCGCCGGACCAGGTCATGCTGACCGAATCCGGAACGCAGGCAATGGACCTGCTTTGCCGCATGCTTCTGGAACCCGGCGATACAGTGCTGGTCGATGACCCTTGCTATTTCAACTTCCAGGCGCTGTTGCGCGCCCATCGCGCCAGGATGGTCAGCGTGCCTTACACGGCGTCCGGACCCGATACAGAGCGCCTCGCGGTAGTGTTGGCCGAACACAGGCCGCGGCTCTACCTGACCAATTCGGCGATCCACAATCCGACCGGCGCGATCCTGTCGCCTGTTGTTGCCCACAGGGTTCTTAAGCTCGCCGACCAGTTCGGGCTGACCATCATAGAGGACGACATTTTCGCCGACTTCGAACGCAGCCCGGCTCCGCGCCTGGCCGCTTTCGACGGGCTCGACCGTGTCATCCACATCGGCAGCTTTTCAAAGACGCTTTCCGCGTCTGCCCGTTGCGGCTTCGTGGCGGCGCGCCCTGAATTGATCGAAAGCCTGATTGACCTGAAGATTGCAACCTCATTCGGAGGCGGAAGGCTAACCGCTGAACTGGTTCTTTCCGTGCTGAGCGACGGCGGCTACCGCAAGCACATGGACGGACTGAGAAGCCGTCTTGCTCGCGCAATGTCCGATGTCGCAACCAGGCTGAAGGCCATTGGCATCGTGCCCTGGCTTGAGCCGCAAGCCGGAATGTTCCTGTGGTGTCGCCTGCCGGACGGTCTGGACGCCGCGGATGTCGCGCGGGCGGCACTCGAAAGGGGTGTGGTGCTGGCACCCGGCAATGCGTTCAGCCTGTCGCAATCTGCCACGAACTACATGCGGTTCAATGTTTCGCAAACGCTCAGAGACCACACTTTCCAAGTGTTGCAAGAGGCGTTGCAGTCGGCGCGGAAGTCGGGCGGCTGACGAAAACACAAAGCCCGGCGGTGTGCCGGGCTTTGGAGTCATTTCAGGTGGTTGAGCAGGTCAGCTCAAGCTTGCTGTGAAACGCTGGATGCGCGTGCAGGCTTCCTCCAGCAGCTTTTCCGACGTGGCGTAGGAAATGCGGAAATTCGGGCCAAGGCCAAAGGCCGAGCCGAACACCACAGCGACGCCTTCGGCCTCCAGCAATTCGCTGCAGAAGGTCTCGTCGGTGTCGATGACCTTGCCGTTGGGAGCCTTCTTGCCGATCAGGTTGGCGCAGGACGGATAGACGTAGAACGCGCCTTCAGGCGATGGGCAGGTAATGCCGCGCGACTGGTTGAGCATCGACACGACGAGGTCGCGCCGGCCCTGGAAGATCGCCTTGTTCTTCTTGATGAAGTCCTGCGGGCCATTGAGCGCTTCGACGGACGCCCACTGGGCGATGGTGCAGGCACCGGAGGTCTGCTGACCCTGGATCATGTCCATTGCCTTGATGAGCTGGAGCGGGCCGGCTGCATAGCCGATGCGCCAGCCGGTCATGGCATAGGCTTTCGAGACGCCGTTCATCGTCAGCGTGCGTTCGTAGAGGTTCGGCTCGACCTCGGCGATGGTCTTGAAGACGAAGTCGCCATAGGTGAGATGCTCATACATATCATCGGTCAGCACCCAGACCTGCGGGTGCTTCAGGAGAACGTCGGCGAGGGCCCTCAGTTCGGCCTCGGTGTAGGCGGCACCGGAAGGGTTGGACGGCGAGTTCATCAAGAGCCACTTGGTCTTCGGCGTGATCGTCTTTTCCAGCACCTCAGGGGTCAGCTTGAAGCCGTTGTCGATCGAGGTATCGGCAAAAGCGGACGTACCGCCGCAGATCGCCACCATTTCAGGGTAGCTGACCCAGTAGGGGCGAGGGATGATGACTTCGTCGCCGGGGTTGAGCGTAGCCATGAAGGCGTTGAACAGGATCTGCTTGCCGCCGGTGCCGACGATGGTCTGCGCGGGCGTGTAGTCGAGATTGTTCTCGCGCTTGAACTTCTTGGCGATCGCCTCGCGCAGCGGCACGATGCCGGAGACGGGCGGATACTTGGTTTCGCCGCGGCGGATTGCCTCGATGGCAGCGTTCTTGATGTTGTCGGGCGTGTCGAAATCCGGCTCGCCGGCACCGAGGCCGATGACATCGCGCCCGGCGCTTTTCAGCTCGCGCGCTTTCTGCGTCACCGCGATGGTCGCGGAAGGCTTTACGCGGGAAAGGGCGTCGGCAAGAAAGGCCATGAGGAAATGTCTCCAGAGTGTGGCTGAATCCAGTCGTTCGACTGCGTGCTTCTATTGTCGCATCGGCTGGCGAAGTGCAAGCTTCGCGAAACGGGAACCGGCGAATTCCAATCTCTGCTACATTAACTGGCGGTAAAATATTGAGCCGGTAGAATGGTCTGATTTGCAACTGGTATGCGGAGCGCCGATTTGGCTCGGAGCATCGGGCTTGCCCATGTCATTCGTCACGAGGACGGCACTGCGACCGGCGTGTGGGGCGTCTATACGCTGAAGAGCGCATTCCAGCCGATTTTCGCATTCAATGAAGGCAAGCTTTCGATCGTTGCGTTCGAGGGGCTGATCCGCCCGTTCCGCAACGGAGAGCCGGAAACACCGGCTGTGTTCTTTTCAGGATGCCCTCCCGTAGACCGCCTGCACATCGAGGGGCTGACGCGAACCATGCACCTTTTGAACGCCGGGGTTTGCCTTCCCGAGCAAATGTCGGTGTTCATCAACTTCGACCCTTCCGTCTTTACGGACAGGAGCATCTCGGATGCTGCCATGCGCGACATGCGGCTGGTGCTGCATGAGGCGAAAATCGATCCGCGCCGCGTGGTCTGCGAAGTGACCGAGCAAAAGACGATATCCCAGGAAGCGCTTTACGAGTTTGTCTCGGCACTGCGCGGCAGCGGGTTCCGGATTGCGGTGGACGACTACGGCGCCGACGAATCCGACATAACCCGCATCCAGGAACTCAAGCCAGACATCGTTAAGTTCGATGCGGTATGGATCGGCCAGTTGATGGAGTCTGGTGCGGGCTTTGCCTTGCTGACGGCAATGGTGAAGTCCTTCGAGGAGCAGGGAATTCATACCGTGTTCGAGGGCATCGAGGAGAACTGGCAACTCGAGCTTGCAGAAAAGTCCGGCGCCTCGATGGTGCAGGGTTTTGTGCTGGCGCGCCCGGAAATAGCCTCGTTGTCCTTGCGCAACATGGGGGGCATCAGCGAGATGCAGGCGACACTTGAGCAAGCTGAGGATGCCGATGCGGCACGGCCGTCGCGCGCTATCGGGCGGACGGTCAGGGTGTTTGGCCGAAGATCCCTCAGATGACACGCAAGCCTGACCGGCGCCGCGATGTCCGCGGAGCGATCTTTGCCGATGAAATCGGCATCGAATACGGGGTCTATGGCGATTTCCGGCTGCGCAGCGCCTATCAGCCGATCTTTGCGCATCGCGACGGTGCGCTGAAGCCTGTGGCTGTCGAGGCACTCATAGAACCTCATGTGGCCGGCCAGCCTCTTTCTCCCGGTGTCTTCTTTGATGGCATTGCGGCCAAGGATCGGCTGTTCGTGGAAACGATGTGCCGCACTTTGCACCTGCATAACTTCCGGCATATCGGGGTTAGTGACCTCGACCTGTTCTTCAATTTCCATCCTGGCGTCAACGATCATCCGGGGCGTGTTCTTGCCGAACTGCGGCTGATGATGGGCGGGCTGGAGGATGTCGAACTGCATCCCGGCATGCTTGTGTGCGAGATCACCGAACATGCCGCGCCAAATGACAAGGTGCTGGTGGCAATCGCTCGCGAAATGCGTCGCAACGGCCTTCGCATAGCGGTTGACGATTTTGGCGCCGGCCATTCGACGGAAGAAAGGCTCAAGCTGATCGAGCCGGATATCGTCAAGATCGATGGACCATGGTTCGCGCTTTTGTGCCGCTACCCTGCGGCCGAACGCCTGTTCAAGTCGCTGGTCAGCCTGTTGCACGATCGCGGCGTCAAAATACTGGTTGAGGGGATCGAGCAATCCAACCAGTTGCGGGTGGCGATGGAAGGCGGCGCTGACCTGCTGCAAGGGTTTCTGCTCGGCCGCCCGGCACTGGCCGGAACGATTTTCAACGAGGAGCCGCTCGACGCTGCGCGCTTGCTCGGCCGGACCGGCATGGCTTCGCCTTTGATCGGCTGACCGATCAACGAAATCGATTACTGCACCAATATTAATCACTGGAAGCGCGGTTTTGGCGGGCGCAATAGTTCAGCACAGGGAGACTGACTGAATGACCGTGCTTTATGGAATGATCGACAGCGGCAATTGCTACAAGCCGCGGCTGCTTATGGCGAAACTGGGCCTGCCGTTCACCAATGTCGAGGTGAGCTCGCATACCGGGCAGACACGCACCCCCGAGTTCGTGGCCAAGAACCCGAACGCGATGGTGCCGCTGCTGGAACTCGATGACGGCCGGCGGATTGCCGAATCGAACGCCATCCTGCTCTATCTTGCGGAAGGAACGCGGTTTCTGCCCGGCGACCGCTATCAAAGGGCCATGGCCTATCAATGGCTGTTCTTCGAGCAATACAGCCATGAGCCCTATATCGCCGTGCGCAAGGCGCTTTTGACTTTTCCCGAACGCGCGAAGGACGCGACACCGGAACGGCTGGCGCAGACGCTGGAGCGCGGCAACAAGGCGCTTGGCGTCATGAACAGGCATCTGGCCGACAACGCCTATTTTGCCGGAGGCGCGCTCAGCGTTGCTGATATTGCGCTTTATGCCTACACGCACTCTGCGGAGCAGGGGGGCTTTCAGCTCGATGCCTATCCGGCGGTTGCCGCGTGGCTGAAGCGGGTGGAAGCCGATCCGGGCCACGTGCCGAGCGACTGGCTGCCGTGAGGCCAACGTATAGCGCGTGCCACGCCGTTCTTTTGCGCAATTTGTACGCTGCCGTTTGGTCATGGCATGGATCCCAGGGTCTTCGCAACGGCCTTCGGCCTGCTCCGCCCTAGGATGACGAAGGATGGGTGTCGCCCGCCCTCCCTTCTCCCCTTGTGGGAGAAGGTGCCTGAACGAAGTGAAGGCGGATG
>NZ_JBMDKS010000030.1:0-50154 GCF_057809835.1 Mesorhizobium sp. FG116 | reverse complement strand
CTGGCGTCGGCATAAGCGCAAAGTCCTCGCATGGGCCCTGCGCCATGCACGCCAGCATCGAGCGCGGGGCGAAAGGTCTCACGGCCATCCTCGTCAATGGGATTGAGAATGCTCACAGCATTCCACTGCGGAATTCAACACGCTTTGATCCTCGTCAATGAACCAGAGCTGCCCCGAGGCGACGAATGATTATCCACAGCGTCATGACGGGAAGCTCCAGATGGCCGTCCGATCAGGTTTTGTCGTCTTCTCATTGTTGCTTGTTCTTTTCGCAGGGCCGGTCGCGGCGCAGGAGCGAACTCCGGAACAGCCGACGCTGGCACCAATGTTGGAGCGGGTGCTCCCCGGTGTGGTGAGCATCGCGGTCAAGGGTCATGCGGCGCAGGTGGACGATCCGCTGCTCGAAGACCCCTTCTTTCGACGCTTCTTCGGGATGCCGCAGGACGTCCAGCCGGAGGAACGCGAATTCCAGGCTGCCAGTTCGGGCGTGATCGTCGATGCCGGAAAGGGATACATCCTGACGAACAATCATGTGGTCGAAAATGCCGATGAGATCACCGTTGTCTTCAGCGACGGCCGGCAGTTCGCTGCGGAAATGGTCGGCATGGACCCGGATACTGATCTGGCAGTTCTGCGTGCTGCAGCTGACGATCTGACGGCTCTGCCGTTGGGCAATTCTGATGCGCTGAAAGTCGGCGATTATGTCGTTGCCGTGGGCAATCCGTTCGGTCTGAGCCAGACCGCCACGCTCGGCATCGTAAGCGCACTCGGTCGAACCGGCCTCGGTATCGAAGGCTACGAAGACTTCATCCAGACCGACGCTTCCATCAATCCGGGCAATTCCGGCGGCGCACTGGTCAACCTTCAGGGCGAACTCGTCGGCATCAACAGCGCCATCATCGGTCCAGCCGGCTGGAATGTCGGCATCGGTTTCGCGATCCCGATCAACATGGCTCAGGTGGTCATGCAGGAGTTGATCGATCGCGGCGAGATACGACGCGGTCGGCTCGGCGTGTCGATCCAGGATGTGACGTCGGACCTTGCTCGCGCATTGCGGCTCGAACGCCCCCAAGGCGCGCTCGTGACTCAGGTAACAGCGGGCTCGCCGGCTGAAGCTGCCGGGATCCGGGCCGGCGACGTGATTGTCGCCGTGAACGGTGCCGCGATCGAGAAAGCGGGGGAACTCAGATTGAAGATGGCCCTGACGCGTGTCGGCGCCGAGGTCCGACTTAACCTCGTGCGCAAGGGCAAGCTCTTGGAAGTCACCGCAGTGCTGAACGAACGAACAGAGGCGCAATTGAGCGTGCCGTCCGATGTCCCGTTGCTGACTGACGTCGTGCTGCAGCCCGTCGATCCCGACGGCCCGACTGAAGCTGGCGCGAGTGTCGCCTCGGTTGACCCTGACAGCCCTGCAGGCAAGGCCGGGCTACGGGCCGGCGACGTGATCGTCGGCGTCGACCAGGAACCTGTAGCGACGCCGGATGAGGTGGTCGCAGCGGCTCGGCTTGGACGGGACCACCTTCTGCTGCAGGTGATGCGTGATGGCGGCATGCTGTTCATCGTCATCTCGTAGTCGGGTGGAGCCGGACAGAGACACTCCGTCCCATATCCGGATCGTAGTTTGTCGGAATTGAAAGGAGCACGTCATGAACATCAAGAAAGCCATGCACAAGGGGGCGAAATGGGTCTCCCCGAACACGCCCGTCAGCGAAGTCGCGGCCCTCATGAAGAAAGAGGATATCGGATCGGTCCCTGTGGGGGAGAATGACCGCCTCGTCGGCATGATCACCGACCGGGACCTTGCCCTGCGTGTCCTGCCTAACGGGGCCGATCCGAACGCGTTGAAGGCGCGTGACGTGATGACGAAGGGTATAGTCTACTGCCGCACCGACCAGAGCATCGAGGACGCCATCCACCTGATGGAGGACAGGAAGATTCGACGGCTGCCGGTGATCAACGACAAGAAGCGGCTGGTGGGCATGTTGTCGCTGGGCGACGTCTCACACCATGCCAGTCGGGAACTCTCGGGCGAGTTGGTCCATGCCGTCGCGTCGCCATGAACGAGCCGGCGTTCAAGCGAAGCTTTGACGGCGGTCAATGCCGCGACCTCCACGGTGCGATTGAATGTGACGCTACGAGCTCGGCTCGAATCATCACACGGAGAAGCAACCATGACCGACAGTTCATTGAGACAGGACATCATCGACTAACTCGACTTCGAGCCGAGCGTCGACGCTGCCAACATCGGCGTCGCGGTCGAGAACGGCATCGTCACGCTAACCGGCCATGTGCCGACTTATTCGCAGAAGGTGACGGTCGAGTATGTCGTGCGAAGGGTGAAGGGCGTGAAGGGCATCGCCGAGGAAATCGAGGTGCGCCCGGTCGGCAGCAACCGTACCGCCGACGACGAGATCGCCAAGCGCGCGGTCAATACGCTCGGCTGGAACACATCCATTCCCTCCGGCACTGTTCAGGTGAAGGTGCAGAAAGGCTGGGTGACGCTGACCGGCAAGGTCGAATGGTTCTACCAGAGAAACGCCGCCGCGAATGCCGTGCGTGACCTCGCCGGCGTGATCGGTGTCACCAACCAGATCGAAATCAGGCAACACGCATCTGCGACGGACGTGAAGAAGCGCATCGAAGACGCGTTGAAGCGCTACGCGGAGGTTGAAGCAAAGGCGATCCAGGTCGACGTTCTCGACGGTGGCAAGGTCAGGCTGAACGGCAAGGTTCACGCCTGGTCGGAGCGCAGCGCCGCCGAGCGCGCGGCTTGGTCGGCTCCGGGAGTGACGACCGTCGAGGACCGTATCGCAATCGGCTGACGCGCCGGAGATGTCCTTAGGGCGATAAGGGCGGATCGCAATCCGCCCTTGCACCGAGTTTCGTTCTCCATGACCCCGGTAATAAGCATCGGCCTGACGGGCAGTTCGACTTTTCCTTGGCAGAAAGGCCTCGGATGATGAAGAATGTGTCCATCGCCGGATCATTCATTGGCCTCCGACGCTTGGGAGACCGATCGCGCTCTTGCCTCAGCAGGGAGCGTCGCATGTCCCAGTCTTTACACACGCATTCTTCGCCTCAGGACGACGGCGGCTGAAAGCCGGCGTCGTCCGCGCCGTTTGATCGCGATCTGGAGCTTGCGGTCATCGACCACGATGAAATCCATGCCCTGGTGTTCCCGTGCCGGCGGGTTCTCGGGGGTTGGATGAATGCAGTGACCAAAGAAGTGATGACGCGGCTTATACCGTCCCACTGGCGGGAATGGCGGGCGAACTAGCGCCTGCCGCCACGGCGTCTGGACAGGAACTGCTCGTCGATCAGCATGCGTTCGAGCAGGTCCTGGACGTCCTGACGCTCCAGAGCAGAATGTTTGTACGCGGCTCCGATCGCGCCCCAGATTGAACCGTCGGATCCCGCTACGGGCACGGCAGCAATCCGCAGTGCCGTTTCACGGCCATCGTCGCCAACATGGAGTGCCGCCAGGCCGGGATTTGTGGACCTGCCAAGCAATGCCTGTGCCCCGGGCCACTGCGACGGATCGAGGACGCCACCATCCGGGCCGAACAGCCGCCATCGCCCGATCCGCTCCGGATCGCGCGAGGGAATGGCCTCGGCTACGAAACCGCGCATCGCGGCATTCGCCAGCACAACCTTCCCGGAGCCATCGATCAAGGACATGGCGCAAGGACACTGGTCGAAAATCGCCGCCAACTCGGCTCGCCGCGGGCTTGGGGCACGATGATCCCGGTCATCCATGAAACTGGATGCCCAAGAGGCCAGAAGATCGAGCAGACTGGAAAGGATACCTTCCGCGATCGCAGCTCTAAGAGACGACAGCTTCGCCTCTTCCTCAGCGAGCAGCCGTTCGACCAGGCGCCGCTGCGGATCGTCGAGGTGAGCGTGAAGTCGCCGGCGATAATGCTCGACATTGAGCTGCGCAATGAAGATACGCTGGTCCATCAAGCACCAGCCATCCAGTTCTGCCCATGCGGCGATGAACCATTCGCCAATGTAATGTAATCATATCTGAAGTTGGCGTTCGTGACCACGACTATTGCGCTACGCCTTCGGCACGAAGCGACGCTGCCGGACTTCGAGCGGACGCCCTTTCGGTACTGTGACCCGGTCAAAGGTGGATTGTATCGAGCGGGCCGTTAAACTCAATGACCAAGCCGTCGCCGCGCGCCGAGGCGGCGAGACGGTTGATCGCGTGCACATCCGTCTCCAGTCTCTCAGCGGCTAGGGCTTCTTCTGGGACATGTTTGGCGAGCCAGTCCCGTGCCCGATGGGAAACGGGTGCAACCTGCCAGGTATCGCTTTTCAGACGACTGACCTTAAGGTCCGGCGACTTTGTCCGCTTGCCGTTGTGCATGATGTCCTCGCTTGGCTCGTCGCCGCCAGACCCCCTTATCATCGTAGATGTCGGGGCGGACTTTCGTCCGCCCGGGGAGGTCTCGGCGAGACCACTATGCGTGGCCGACCTCCCGGGCGTCGTAGAGCGTCCACGCTGCCGAAAGGATGATCACCACGCCGCTGAGGACGACGTTCCACATCGCCAACTGGATATCGGCGAATCCCAGGGTCCAGGGCGACACCACCAGCCACAGGCCGATCGTGATGTCCGCCCATTCTTCCCAGAGCGTGAACGCTGCGATCGCCATGCCGCCCAGAAGGATTGCGGCGGCGCCGGTCAGCAACGCATTCCAGAAGATGGTTGCGTCGAGTGCGGCCGGCGCGGTTTCCGGAATGGCGTAGCTGAGAACCCAGTTCGATGCGACGAGCCAAGCGCCGACGATGACCACCAGCCAGTCCTGCCAATGCTGCTTATTCATGTGCGTGATCCTTAGCTGAACAATGAATGTACGCAGCCTATTCGAAGGGTGGCCCAAGAGTTTTGACGCGCATCAACGCTTCATGATGCCACGAATTTTGCTGCCATTGACGCGCATCAATGCGCATCACCTGTTTCCGATACAGAATATATATATCGTCGCGAAGAGATGAGTTGGAAAAGGAAGATCGTGACATGCCACAAGGCATGAAGGGATTGGTACAAAACCAGCTGTTCGATGACACGTGACGGACGGAGCCGCGTAGCCTCACCGAATAGAACTGGAGAAATCCAGAACTAGAAGGAGAGGCTCGCGCGGCTCACGTTAGTTAAGTTTGGTTCTCGCTGGGCCGCGGTCCCGGATACGCCGCTCCACCTCAGATCGTGAAGCATCAGAGGGCTTTCGCGGGGCGGTTCAGAAACAGCCAGGGTTCATTATGCCGAAGCGCCTGCCGGGAACCGCCCTCAATCAGTGGACTGCCAGCAAGCTACAAGACTTCGCCGGCCTTCTCGAGCAGCAGGGTGATGGTCCTTTCCGTCCACGGGCATACCGCAAAGCCGCCGCTACAATCGCGTCACTTCCGGAGCCCGTCGACGCAATACTGGCGCGCGAGGGACGCGAGGGACTAATCGCGCTGCCCACGATAGGGCCCGGCATCGCGGACGCAATTGCTGAAATGGTAGCCAGCGGCAGATGGCATCAGCTCGACAGGCTGCGCGGGGAACTGACTCCCGAAGCGCTATTCAGGACGCTGCCCGGAATTGGTGCTCAACTGGCGGGGCGATTGTGCCGCGACGGGCAGATCGAAACCCTCGAAGACCTGGAAGCGGAGCTCCATCTTGGGAGTCTCGATGTGGAAGGGCTTGGCCCACGACGACGCGCCATGCTCGCCGCGTCACTGGCCGAACGACTGGGTCGACCCGTGCGAGCGCCGGCGCCATTGCTTGCCAACAGGCCGTCGACCAGCCTTCTCCTGCAGGTCGATCGAATGTACCGGGATCGGGCAGCGAAGGGTGAACTGAAGCTGATTGCGCCCAAGCGGTTCAACCGTGCTGGCGAGGCCTGGCTGCCGATCCTCCACGCCCGGCGCGGTGCCTGGCATTTCACGGCGCTCTACTCGAACACCCGGCTCGCGCACGCACTGGGCAGGACCCGGGATTGGGTCGTCATCTATTTCCATAAGGCGCTGGAGCCCGACGGGCGTTGTACCGTCGTCACGGAAACCCAAGGCCTCCGCAAGGGGCAGCGCGTCGTGCGCGGTCGCGAGGATGAGATTGTCGAGCAGGTCCTGGACCCGGTTCAGCCAACAATGCCTTCTGCTGAAGGCGGGACAACACAGAGCCACGCGCCAGGTGATGCGTAGCCAAGGTCGAGGCAATATCAGCCTGTGGCAATCCTGGTTCACGTTCCTTTGCGGATGGCTTTGGGGGCAAACAAGACCAGAATGGAGGTGCATGGCATGTGCCTTTGCGGCCGGTCCGCAACGTCTGCTATTCTGCGTAGGCAAAGTTAGCCTGAATGTCCGAAATGATGAAGGCTTTCGCACGCCTACCGGCACCCGAAACCCTTCATCAATTTCGGCCATTTTAGGTCAGGTGACACGCTCCCAATAGCGGACTTACGGGGCTGCTATAGAGAAGGGCTGCTGCCATAACACGTGACCGGCCGGGTTTCCGGTATATGTTGCAGTCCGTTACGGTGAAATCGTCCTTAGGCTTCGCGGATTTTTTGCGCAAAGCGTTCAACTGCGGCGAACGCCTCTGCGAAACTTGGCCGCGAGCCATACACCATGTCGCCCATTAGCTTTTCGTAACCCGCGGCAGGATTTTCATTAGATGATACAGATTCACTGTGTAGTGAAATTGGTCTCATCAGTGAAATCCACAATGAACCGCGCCGGGTTTGGCGGAGGCCGTTTCGTTTGAGTCACGCTGCCATGGCTGCCTCTTCGAGCATGGCATAGTAGCGTGCCTCAGCTTCCGCCGGCGGGATGTTGCCGATGGGCTCCAGCAGCCGACGATTGTTGAACCAGTCGACCCACTCCAGCGTCGCGAACTCGACGGCCTCGAAGGAGCGCCACGGACCGCGCCGGTGAATGACCTCGGCTTTGTATAGGCCGTTGATCGTCTCGGCGAGCGCATTGTCGTAGGAGTCACCGACACTGCCGACCGATGGCTCGACGCCGGCCTCGGTCAGGCGCTCGGTGTATTTGATCGATACGTATTGGCTTCCCCTGTCGCTGTGGTGGACTAGACCGCCGCCATGGACGGGACGCCGGTCGTGGAGGGCCTGTTCCAGGGCATCGAGAACGAAGCCGGCATGGGCGGTCCTGCTCGCCCGCCATCCGACGATGCGACGGGCATAGGCGTCGATGACGAAGGCGACATAGACGAAGCCGGCCCAGGTCGCGACATAGGTGAAGTCGCAGACCCACAGCCTGTTCGGGGCCGGGGCATGGAACTGGCGGTTGACCTGATCGAGCGGACAGGGAGCGGTGCGGTCGCTGATCGTGGTCTTCACCGGCTTGCCGCGGACCGCTCCTTCGAGGCCCATCTGGCACATCAGCCGTGCGACGGCGCAGCGGGAGACGTCGAAGCCCTCCCGCCCGAGCTGTCGCCAGACCTTGCGCACGCCGTAGACGCGGAAGTTCTCCTCGAACACGCGCCGCACCTCGCCCCTGAGTTCCTCGTCGCGCTTCGCCCGCGTCGACAGCCGGGAGGGATCGCGCCGCTTGGCGACATGGTCGTGGTAGGTCGATGGGGCGATCGGCAGCACCTTGCGATCGGCTCGACCCCATGTGCCTCCCGCTGATCGTCAATGAACGCGATCATGGCTTGAACGGGCGGTCGAGCTCCGCCTGGGCAAAATACGCCGACGCCTTGCGCAGGATCTCGTTGGCCTGCCGAAGCTCCCGGTTCTCCCGCTCCAAAGCCTTCAGCTTCTCGGCAACCTCGGTCGGAAGGCCGGCGCGCAAGCCGCTGTACACCTCAGCCTTCTTCACCCACTCATGGAGCGACTGCGCCGTGCAGCCGATCTTTGCCGCGATCGGGGACACCGCCGCCCAGCGCGACCGATGCTCGCCTTCGTGATCCAAAACCATGCGCACCGCTCGGGCACGCACCTCGGGAGAAAAGCCTGTTCGTCGTCTTGCTCATGATGGCTCCACCTTCTCAAGGTTTCGAGCCTCCGCCAAACCCGGCACGGTTCAGAACAGTTTTGGCTTCGCAGTCGACCCTTCGCTTAAGAAAAACGCGTGGCGGGACGCTCTTGTCATGTCCGTACGACGCACAGTTCAATGGGACAAAAGTGCTAGAGCCGCACCCAAGGCGTACCAGTCAACACCACGGAAACAAGTGCGCAACCTTCGTTCGAATGTCCAAGGGGCTTTCTTAAGTTCGGCACATTGGTGCGCGACGTAGGCAGGCGCAGTTGGCGACGCCTTCTAAACAGCCGGCTCCCGGCTATAAATG
This sequence comes from Mesorhizobium sp. FG116, assembly GCF_057809835.1. Classification (NCBI taxonomy): domain Bacteria; kingdom Pseudomonadati; phylum Pseudomonadota; class Alphaproteobacteria; order Hyphomicrobiales; family Phyllobacteriaceae; genus Mesorhizobium; species Mesorhizobium sp. FG116. The sequence goes on along the minus strand of NZ_JBMDKS010000030.1, from coordinate 41,852 downwards.
ACAGGATTTTTGCGATGGGATTTTCGTTATCCGGGCATTATGTCTGGGACTTCTGGTTTGCGAAGGATAAGGGCACGTATCATCTTTACTGCCTCACTGCACCTCGCATCCAAGAGCATCCTGACCTGCGGCATCCGCACGCCCGGATCTATCATGCAACATCGCTCAACCTCGAAGATTGGGACTACCATGGCGTCGTGTTGGGGCCTGCGGTTGGGCCCGGCTGGGATGACGGCACGACCTGGACGGGCTCGGTCGTGAGGCGTCCAGACGGCAAATGGATGATGTTCTATACAGGAACCCAGAAAGCCGAGGACTGCAAGATCCAGCGCATCGGCGCGGCGCTGTCAGACGATCTTCACGACTGGCAGAAGTTGGGGAACGAAGCGCTGCTGGAAGCGGATGCCCGATATTACGAATCCTATGATGCCTCGCGCTGGCACGACCAGTCATTTCGGGACCCATGGGTCTTCGAAGACGCTGCGACTGGCGGATGGCGCATGTTGTTCACCGCGCGAGATAACGACATCAATGCGCGCGGCGCGGGCGTGATCGGGCAGGCCTCGTCACCCGATCTCACGAACTGGACTGTCGAGCCGCCACTTTTCCGGATTGGCTATTATGGCGAGATGGAGGTGCCGCAACTCTTTCATCTCGACGGGTGGTGGTATTGCCTTTTCAGCAACTCATCGCGCCTGCGCGATCCCGCCTATCTGGCTACGGGCAGATGCGGCATGTGCACCGGCAGCCACTATGTCCGCTCGCGCAATCCCGATGGGCCGTTTGAGCTCGCCGAGGAACTGTTCTTCGCCGGCGACGCCGTGGGACATCTCTATGGAGGCCGCGTGATCGAGGGACCTGACGGCAAGCTCGCGCTCATGACCTTCCTCAATCACCGGCCGGATGGCAGCTTTGTCGGCGAGCTGACCAGCCCGATGCGGCTCTGGACAACGCCGGAAGGCTACCTGCGCGTCGATGCGACCAGATACGGCGTGGCGCTGCGCGACTAGTCCTTCATATTTGCGCCGGGGAAATCAGGCCGTAATGTGCCAGCCCGTCGAGAATTCCAGCGGCGGAGTTCCGCTCCGAGAACCAGGTGTTTGGATCGTCGCGGAGCGTTTCCAGCTCGCCGCTATGGTTGCCGACCACGGTGGCCTTGACCAGACCGCGCAGCATGTCGAGGTCGTTGCCGGAATCGCCGGCGGTGAAGACGTTGCCGAGATCGATGCTCCATTGCGCCGCGAGAAACCGCAGCGCGTGACCCTTCGAGGCGCGGACGGGAAGCACATCGACGCAGTAGTTTTTTGAAACGACGACGCGCGCCTGCAATCCGCTTTTCCGCAAAAGAGTCTTCACCTTCGCAACCGTCGTGGCATCCGCGCCCTCGCAATAATAGCTGATCTTGTAGCGCGCCTGCGCTTCCTCTTCCTGTGGCCGCAGCCAGGACACTTGGCCCAGCACCTCCGACACGCGCTGCGGGTTCCAGCGGAATTGGAGGTGTTTCGACCAGCGGCTATTGGACATGAGTTGTCCGAAATTGGTGTGGATTTCCGTGCCGACCGAGGTGATGAGAAACTGCGGCTCGATGACGGACCATAAGCGCAGCGTCTCCATCGCGCCCTGAAGGTTGCGGCCGGTCGATATCCCGAAGGCAATGTCGTCGCGCTCCGCGATGATCCTGTTCAGCCGGACGATGGCGTCGCGGTCGCCGGTCAGCGTGTCGTCGATGTCGCAGATCAGAAGCCGCGTGCTCCTCGAAAGCGGCTTCGGCAGGGCGTTCCGCGCTTCCGGCCTCGCCTGTGCCCGCACGATCTCGCGAACCTCGCCGAGATAGCGATCGATATGGCTCTTCCAGCTGAGATTCGCGCGGCTGGCGGTCTTGCCGCTTTCGGCCATCTGCTTCCAGCGCGTCCGGTCGAGGAGGAGCTCGTGGATACGCCCGGCCGTTTCCGCCGGCCTGTCGGGATCGACGACGATGCCGTTCTTGCAGATGTCGAGAATGTCCGACATGCCGCCAGCGCCGGACGTGACGACAGGCAGGCCTGCCGCTGCCGCCTCCACCAGCGTCAGCCCGAAATTCTCATGGCGCGACAGGCCGAGAAGCGCGCCGCCGCTGCGCGCGGCATAGTGGAAAAGCGCTGCGGCCATTTCGGGCGGATTGGCCTTCGGGTAGGCGACGCTGCCATAAAGATTGTGCCGGTCGATGAGGTAAAGCACATCCTGCAAAAGCTTCTTCTGCGCCGGCTCGAGCTCGCGGATATCGTCGCGTGCACCGAGGAACAACACCAGGTTGCACTTGTCGCGCAAACCCGCTTCGGCGAATGTCTCGATGGCGGCGAGGATGTTCTTCTGCGGGTCGGGGCGGGCCAGCATGATGAGCGCCGGTTTGGCCGGATCGCCGAGGAAGCGCGCGAGCGTCTGCTGCAACGCCTGGTTCGCCGCCCTACCCGGCTTCTCGCCGAACTTCGCCAGATCGCAGCCGGGCGGGTTCACCATGATCCGCTTGCGCTCGTAGTGATCGTAGAGCCGGTACTGCTCGTGCTCTTCGTTCTTGCTGCTGGCGACGATGAGCGCGGAATTTTCGATGGTCTCTTCTTCCGCCTCGATCCGCTCGGGCAGGTTGAAGGTCTGGTTTGCCTTCTCGCGTTCCATGCCGCGCGCCATCAGGTTGGCGAGCTTGAAGCGGCCGAGCGAATGGCCTGTGAAGACAACGGGTACGCCGAGCGCCTTGCTCAGCCGTACCGCGACCAGCCCGGCATCGGCGTAATGCGCATGCAGAACGTCGGGCAGTTCGCCCTGCTCGCGGATCATCGCCAGCGCGCCGTCGGTGAACTCGCTGAGATGGGGCCACAAAAGCTCCTTGCGCATATAGCGGCCCGGTCCGCAGGGAATGCGCCGGATGCTGACCTTAGGGGAAAGGGGTTCGCGCTCCACACCATAGTCGGAAGCGACTCGGGCATCGGTGATCTTGCGCGTAAGCAGATCGACCTTGCGGATGCTGCGGTGGCTGCCCATAGCCTCGATCAGGTCGAGAACGTAGCGGACCTGTCCGCCCGTATCGATGTCGGCACCCACTTCCGGGTCGGTGCCCCGAAGAAGACCGTGAATGGAAATATGCATGATATACAGTTGATTTTCGGCCAACGACCCGCAGCCTCCTATAATGATTTAGCAATAGCCAGCCCTGATGGCAGTTGGATTAAAAGGCCGCGAAGTTGGCAAAGTTCCGTCGGGGCAGTGCTGTATGGCGATGCCGCGAGCTTGCGCGCCGCGCTGTAGTCATATTGTTCGTATGTTTGAGCGCGATGATCCGCGCAGTGTCGGCATTTAGCGTCGACTTGGCAACAACTTACTTCGCCAACAACTGGCGTAGGTCATCGCCGCGACTGCATGCCGAAACATATTCGCGGGAACATCCACCTTGGACAGGAGTTCCTCGCGGGTCACCGACGGAGAGCTGGGGCCCTAAATCGCTCGTAGTCGGATAGATGCGGCGCATGTCAAATCATCTTAGCGGCCAAAACGTCGTATGCTGCTAGAGAGCAACCATTGGCGGATCATCCAACATTAGGGACATACAGCTAATGAAAACGATAGTGCTCCGGCGGTCATGACTTTCCTCGTAACGGAGGACGTCGCTGCTTTGCTGACCTGAACAGACGCGAAGAACAGCCGCATGCTTTATCATGTTCTGCCGCCCATCCCGCGATGGTTTCAGGCACCGGCGGGACGCATCGCCTTGATCCGTCGCGGAAGTAGAAACCCATATGCCGCATGATCGTGCCCTCGCGGCGCCGCAGGTCGACTATAGCATCGTCGGGGTTCCGGCGCTTGCTGATCGCGTATGCGGCAGGGCAGGACGTGCCGTGGACCGCGCCGATGACCAGTGTCAGCACGCCGCCGCTGGATGATGAGACGCGGCTGAACTCCGGCGGTAAGGCAGGTCCGTCAAATTGCCAGTCGTCGTGCTGTTCGTCGAAATTGGGACGCTTGTCCCACGGCAGCGAGCCCCCAGCCAAGGATGGCGAAGCGCCGATGTTTCTTTGCTTCAACCATCAGAGGCCGCCAAGAGTGAGTCGGCGATGAGCCGGGTGCGATGGCTGATGGCCGCCATGGTCGACGTCACGAGCTGTTCGGGGAAGCCGCTGGGCAGCGCCGCGATAGCGGCCTGCGCCTGCCGTTCGGCGTTCGCGGCTATGTCTTCAAAGATCGTCTTCATCGCCGGGGTGCCGACACCGGCGCTGTCTGCTGTCTGCACGAAGTGACGGGGCGCGATGTCATGGATGGCGTAATGGCGGTTTTTGCCCACCGACATCGCGAGCTTGAATTTCTTACGGGGGATTTGGCCTTCGTCGAGACTCGGCTGCGCGGTCAGGACATCATAGAGCGGCGTCATGCGGAAGCGCCCGCCGGGTCCAAGGAAAATACTGAAGTTTTTCGCGTGAGCGTCGGTCGCGCCCAGTAGCCAGAACAGGATGCCGACGCGCATGAATGTCGCGATGTCGGCATCGGGCGTGTCGCTGCCTTTCAGCAGGCCGATGATTTCGCGCATCCCGGGACCGCCATCGGCCTGATATTTTCTGGTGGGCGGGATCGACAGGGCCTGGCAGATATCTTCCTGTGGCAGCCGCAGCAGCCTGTCGTCCTTTGTCCAAAGGCGGTCAAAGCGTTCGACGATCAGCGTGCGGCGTCCCCCGAAATCCGCGACCTCGACATTTGCGGCGGGGACGCCGAAAGCTTTCAGCAGTTTCAGGCAGAGATACTCGTTCTCGACACTGTTCGAGAGGTCGATGCCGTTGGGAAGCTGGCCGATCTGCGGTTTGAGGATGTGGGTGGTGGCGGTCGTGCCGACGGGTTTGAACCACTGGCCGTTCTTGCGCAGCAGCGCTGTTTTTTCCTGGGCTCCGGCAATCGAAATCCGAAAATCTTCGTCCTCACCCATGCCGAGCGGCGCGGCGGCCAGATTCCTGATGATGTCGGCGACGGCGTCGTCGCTGACGGGTTTGCCTTTGGTGTCGCCGGCGGCGCCGGGATCAGTGCCATCGGGCAGGAATTGCAGGGCGCCGACGCAATCCTGGCCGAGAACAGTCAGCAGGCTGAAGGCGTCTGCTCCATCCGCACCAACGCGCTCGGCGATGCGCTTGCGGATCGGGTCGCTGTCGGGCAGCAGATTGTCGAACACATTGATGACCGGGGCGCCGATATAGCGGTCTTCGCGCAGGGGCAGCGATAGTGACACCGGGAATGTGCCGCGCCAGTCCAGCCAGTCGCGTCCGTACTGGAAGTCGATTGCGCCTGTGGCCTCGCGGCGCAGCACGCCGACATGGCGGCTGTTCAGGAAGACGTTTAGAGGGATATGCGCCCGCTTCCGTGCCATCAGAACAGGTCCTCGATGTCGGCGGCGCTGCCCCGGCTGCGCGGCCGGACGACCAGTTCCAGGTTGAGGGCTGAAAGAGCTTCCATCAGGGTGCGCAGCTGCACGGCGGGCTCCCCGGCTTCAAGACGCGAGACCGTGCCCTGCCGCAGGCGAATCTGTTCGCCGAGCGCGCCCTGGCTCAACCGCGCCTGCTTGCGCGCGCGGCGCAGAATAGCGCCTAACTGTTTTTCTGTGCGGGCGATCTGTTCGTTCATGGTGACCTCCAATGATGAATATACGCGGTAGCGTATAAAGTATCAATATGCGCGAGTGCGTATAAGAAAGAAATATACGCAAAGGCGTCTAAATAGTAAATATACGGGAGCGCGTATGGAAGGTGCCGCGGCGGCGCCCTGTGTCAAAAAAATCAGATTTTGCAAACAATGACATAGTGGTGCCCAGTTTCATCTCGTCCGGCGCGCCAAATGCTTATGATATTTCAACACATTAACTGATCACGCCCGAGTCGGCTACACGCGAGGCCAAGTGTCCCGTAAGCACTAGTGCTTTTTGCCCTCAAAATGAGTGACGCTAAATGGCGCGAATTCGCCTTGGATTCGTTCGTTTCTGCGGAAGCGATAAGTTCACTGGTCCCGCGGCCTGTTTGAGCGCTGCTCACGTGGGCAGCACGCAAGCTGATTGGTTCTGACGCGGGGTCGGACCAGGCAGCACGCATCCTTCGGCAGGTCCATTCTACCGCCCAATACGCCGACATACAGGCTAACCCTTGCAAGGCGGCGAGCCTTGCCTTGCGGAAATTGCAGACCAGAATCGCTCAGCCCCGAGATACTTCACCCGTTCTTGATCCAGATCATCGACCACGCGCTGCAGAGCGCTAATCTTTCCCGATGCACCCGATTGCGAGGTGTGAAAGGACGTCACATGTCAAAGTTGTCGAGCTATGCAGCTGCAGTGGTTGCGCTTGGAGCGGCATTCGTTTCGCCATCTCATGCCCAGCCCCAACAAGGCATGATGGGTATGTTAGGCGGCGGATGTCCATCCATCGGCATGATGGGGCACGATCGCATGGGCCAGGGTAGTTGGGGCGATGGTGGCTGGTTTCGCGGAATGATGGGGCGCCAGCCGAAGATGGGCGCCATGGTCGAGGGACGCCTGGCCTATCTCAAGGACGAGTTGAACATCACGGCGGAGCAGCAGTCGGCATGGGATGCCTACGCCGCAGCGGTTAGCGATCGCGTGGAACTTATGCAGGCCATCCATGAGGGCATGGCAAAGACCATGCAGTCGGGGACGGCGACGGAGCGTATGGATGCTCGAATATCCGGCATGGAAGCCATGCTCGAATCCATGAAGGCCATGAAGCCCGCGACGGACGGGCTCTACGCCGCGTTGAAAGATGAGCAGAAGGCCGTTGCCGACGAACTGATTGGCGGCGATTGCGGTGCCTTTTGAGCCTTTAAAAGCGGAAGATAGGAATTCTCGATGAGCTACCACTTCAGCAAGACGATCTCGATGCCAATGGACAAGGCGACCGATTACGTCACGTCGGCGCTGGCTGCCAAGGGGTTTGGTGTCCTCACCACCATTGACGTCGCGGCGACGCTGAAGAAGAAGCTGGAGGTCGAATTTCGACCCTACGTCATCCTCGGTGCCTGTAACCCGGGATTCGCCTACAAGGCCCTACAGGAAGAAAGCCGCATCGGCACAATGCTGCCATGCAACGTTATACTGCAGCAGGTCGGCGAAGGTCTCGTAGAGGTCTCCGCAGTTGATCCGATCGCTTCGATGCAGGGAGTGGACAATCCCGGTCTCGCGTCGATCGCGGGAGATGTGCGGGAGTTGCTTAGGCAGGCAGTCGACGGGCTTTGACGAGTCCATCGAAGATCGCCGTGTTGTGGGACCGCGAGATCGATAAAGGGAGTTGCCGTTGGCTGCGGTGATCATCGTCCGGCACCCACCGCAATCGCTCGTCCGATCCCTCACGCTGACACATGCCGTCCTCTGCGGGCTGGCGTCACCATTGGCACCGGCATCTATGTGCTGGTGGGCGTCGCGGCGGGCCGCAGTGGCATGCATGCGCCGCTGGCCTTTATCGGCGCCGCTGTAATCATGTCGTTCAGTGCCGCGACCTTTGCCGAACTCGGTACGCGCATGCCCGTCAGCGCCAGCGAAGCCGCCTATGTCGAGAAGGCGTTCAACCGGCCTTGGCTGAGCCTCGGGGTAGGTTTGCTAGTCGTAGTGACCGCGATCATTTCCGCCGCGACGAACAGCGTGGGAAGCGCGGGCTATCTCGGCGTGCTCGTCGACCTTCCGCACCTTGGATCATCAGCCTCGTCGTTGGGGAATGGTTCTCGTCGCCTGCCCGGCCACCCGCCAGTCGGTGACGTTTGCGGGCATCGTGATGCTCATCGAGGTCGGCGGGCTTGTGTTGATCATCGCAGCGAGTCTGGGGACTGGGAGCGATGTCGTCACCCGACTTCCTGAAATCCTGCCAGCTTCGGGTGCCATCGCTGTCTGGGTCGGGTTGTCCGGAACGACCTTGATCGCGGTGTTCGCCTTCATCGGCTTCGAGCATTTGGTCAACGTCGCCGAGGAGATGAAAAACCCCTCGCGCACTCTGCCGCGCGCCATGTTCATAAACCTCGCCCTGACCACGGTTATCTATGCGCTCATCGTCTGGATCGCGCTCGTCGCGGTGCCGCCGGAAGAGCTCTCTCGTTCGACCGCGCCGCTTGCGCTAGTTTTCGAGCGGCTGACCGGTATGCCGCTCGTTACGATGAGCATGATCGCGGTGGTGGCGAGGCTCAACGGCATCATCGTATACATGATCATGATCGCCAGAGTTCTCTATGGGCTCGCAACCTAGGGAAACCTTCCATACGCCCTGACCCGACTGAACCCGACCACCCGCACGCCACTTCTGGCCACAGCTATTGGAGTGGGTGCGGTCCTGATACTTGCGCTCGCGGTGCCACTGGCAGGACTCGCCGATCTAACCGCCTGCTTCACGCTGGCGATCTTCGCTATGGTCAACCTCGCGCTCATCCCCAAGTCGCGCGAAGGGAGCCCCTGCCGGGCGTATTCATCTGGCCGCGGTGGGTGCCGTTCGCGGGACTGATCTCGAGTGTCGCTCTGCTGCTGCTCGATCAAGTCGCGGGACAGGGCGGTGGAGCAAACTGCATCATCGGGACCCGAAAGTCGGCTCGGCAGCCAACCATTGGGTACAGAAGTCCTAGCTTGATTTTGTGAGAGGAGATGGTCCTCCGTCCGCAGCCTGATCATCCCCGTCTGGTGATGATGCCGTCCAGGGCGGCCGCTGCTGCGATCGTGTTCGAGATAGTGCCGTATTTGCGGACGTTCCTGTGCAGCAGTTCCAAACGCTGATCCGTCTCGTCCGTGTCAACCGTCAGCACGTAGTCGATCGAGATGATCCTCGGCGGGCTATCCTGCCGCACGGCATGAACATCGACATGGATACCTTTGAAATCGAAGTGCAACATCGGAGCCACCCGTTCGATCCCCTTGACCATGCAGGCGGCGACTGCGGCGAGCAGCAGTTCCGCGGGATTGAAAGCATCAGATCGACCGCCAGGATCCGTGTCGAGCGCAATTCGGGCATTCTTGGTCAAAGCAAGGGAACCGTGGGCATCAACCCGACGTGCTTCCACCCTGTATTCGAGCATCATGCGACCTCGTGCTGGAGCGAACCATGTCGGCACGCTAGAACGCTTCTTGATAGCATGACAGCACTCAAGGGAATTGATCCAGGTCAGACACGAATGCCTGGCGAAATGCAGTGCCCCTGACTGTTTCACTAGTATGCCGTTCGTGTTGCGTCAAAGTCCTGATAGAAGGGCGGAGTTGCACGGTCGCGCCGACAACGCACCCGTGTGCGGGTCTAGGCGACACTCACGCCGAAGATCGCACCGACTGCGGCTGTGACGCCCATGGCGAGCGCTCCCCAGAAAGTAACGCGGACCGCTCCGCGCATCACGCTCGCTCCTCCGGCCGTTGCGCCGAGGCCACCGAGGATGGCGAGCGCAACTACGGTGGTTCCAGCCACGAGAACGCTTGTTCTCTCAGCGGGGGAGGCGAGCGCGACCAGCACCGGAACGACCGCACCAGCCGCGAAGGTCAGTGCCGATACGACAGCTGCCTGCACGGGACGGGCTGCGACCGTCTCGGAGATGCCGAGTTCGTCGCGGGCGTGTGCGCCCAACGCATGTTGCTCCGTCAATTGGGTGGCGACCTGCTCGGCCAATCTCCTGTCGAGACCGCGGTCGACATAGATCCGTGTTAGCTCTTCCAGCTCTGCCTCTGGCGTCTCGGCAAGTTCCCGCCGTTCTCGAGCGAGATCGGCGTTCTCAGCGTCGGTCTGGGAACTCACCGATACATACTCGCCGGCTGCCATGGACATCGCACCCGCAACAAGGCCTGCAAGGCCCGCAATGAGAATTTCGATCGAGCCGGATCCAGCAGCCGCGACACCCACCACGAGGCTCGACGTGGACACAAGGCCGTCGTTAGCACCGAGCACGGCCGCACGTAGCCAGCCGATGCGGTGGACCATGTGTATTTCGGAGTGCGAAAGGCGGCTCATGTCTGGTTTCCCTGCAATAAGGTCGACTGGTGTCCGGTGGCGGCAGGCCTGGGTGACCATGTCTCTGTAGGAGAGATGCGAAGCGCACGAAGCGCGTTGAGGATGACGGCGACGTCGATCGCCTCCTGGATCAGTGCGCCCTGGACAGGTGTGAGATAACCGAGCGCCGCCGCGATCATGCCGAGGACCGAAAGGCCAATGCCAACCACTACGCTTTCCACGGCGATGCGACGCGCGCCGTGTGCGATCTCAATCCCCGGTCCCAGTCTGTCGATGCGATCGACCAGCAGGACGACGTCGGCTGCTTCTGCTGAGGCGGCTGCTCCGCGCGCGCCCATGGCTACGCCCACATCGGCTGCTGCAAGCGCGGGCGCGTCGTTTACACCGTCGCCGACCATCATGACCGGGCCGCGCTTGCGTTCCGTCAACACGAGCAGAACCTTCTGGTCCGGTGTCAGGCCTGCCCGGATCCCGTCAATACCGAGACCCTCTGTCACACGCTCGGCGACCGCCTTGCGGTCTCCTGTCGCCAGCAGGATTCGGCCGATCCCTTGGTGGCGCAGTCGGACGATCATGTCTCGCGTCCCCTCGCGCAACGGGTCGGCCATGACGAGATGGCCGGCGAGCTTTCCATCGACTCCGAGTGCCACGAGCACAGATCCGGCTGAGAGAGCAGGATGTTCGGCAGCGGTCGTGCCGACCTTTCCAGCGACGAACCCATGACCGCCGACGACGACTGGGCGACCTTCGACCAGCCCCGACAATCCTTCGCCCGGCGTTTCGGTCACTTGTGCGGGGACCGGCAGCGCCAGCCCCCGCTCGCGCGCCGCCGCGACGATCGCCTGCGCGACCGGATGCTTGGTGGCCTGGTCCAGGGCCGCGGCCAGCCTGAGAACCTCGATAGGCTCAAAGTTGGCATGAGTGTCGACCGAGACGATCTGCGGCCGCCCGTCGGTCAAAGTGCCGGTCTTGTCGAGGATCAGCGTCTGCGTACGCGCCATGGCTTCCAGCGGTCCGGCGCCCTTGATCAGCACGCCGTAGTGGGCGGCGCGCGACAGCCCTGCCACAAGTGCCACGGGTACCGCCAGGATCAGCGGGCATGGTGTTGCCACCACCAGCACAGCGACCGCGCGGATCGGATCGCCTGTGAACCACCATGCGGAGAAAGCAATCGCAACGGTTATCAGCAGGAACGCCAGAGACCAGCGGTCGGCCAAGCGCGACATCGGTGCCTTGGAAGACTGCGCCCGTTCGACGAGGCGCACAATCCCGGCATAGGTGCTGTCCTTTGCGGGCCGCGTCGCAATGAGGTCAAAAGCCTCGCCGGCATTGGTCGAGCCGCTCATCGCCTCGCCGCCGTCCGTCAGCTTGACGGGAAGCGACTCGCCCGTCAGTGCTGAGGTGTCGAGAAATGCGGAGAGGGACGCGACGGTACCATCAACCGGAACGACATCGCCCTGGCGGATGAGCAGCCGGTCGCCGGGCGCGATTGCCTCGAGCGGGACGTCCTCCAGCCCCCCATCGCGGTGTCGCGTGGCGGTACGGGGCACGCGCGAGAGCAAGTCCCGCATCTCGCGCCGCGCCCGGCCCTCGGCAAAGCTTTCTAGGAAGGTTCCGCCGGAATACATGAGGGCGACGACGGCGGCTGCCAGCGTTTCGCCGAACAGGAGCGCGGCCGACATCGACAAAGCCGCCACGATGTCGAGACCGACCTCACCGTGCAGGAGGCTGCGCAGAATCTCGACCAAAAGCGCGGCGAGCACCGGAACGACCCCCACGAGCCAGACGGTAGAGGCGAGATCCGGTCTTCCAAATCCATACGCCAGGACGAGACCGCCCGCGAGACCGCTTAAGGCAACCATCAACAGCGCTGTCTTCAGCCGGTCACCCGTTGAATGCTCCATGCTTTCCGATCCCTCATGTGGTCTGTTCGAACGTCCGCCCGACACGCTGTGTCCCGACCTTAGCGTCTTCGCCTCGAAGCAGGAACAGGGCATCAATGCCGACTTTCCTAGCGAACGCACTTCCTTCCTGGGGACCGAGAACCATAAGGGCCGTTGCCCAGGCATCGGCTGCTGCACAAGAGGGGGCCACGACGGTGACCGAAGCAGGCGATTCCAGAAGCGGCGCCCCCCGAAGAGGATCGATGGTGTGCGACAGTCGGCGACCTCGCACCTCAACGAAATGGCGGTAGTCGCCGGAGGTGGCGACGGCGCAATCCGAAAGGGACAGAATCGAATGCGGCGCGCGGCGACCCGGATCGGGCGCCTCGACCGCGACGGTCCAGGCTTCGCCATCGGATCTCGTTCCCATGGCGCGCATCTCGCCGTCGATCCCAACCAAGGCGTCGGCAACACCCAGCTGCGCCAGCGTTTCGGTTAGCCTGTCGACGCCAAAACCCTTGGCGATGCCGTTGAGGTCGAGCGTGACGGGAGCGCGCTTGGTCACCTCGCCGTCGGTGACATCAAGAGCTTCGTGGGCGGGAACGCGGCGGACAGACATCGCGGCACGTATCGAATCCGGCATCGCCTCAGACGGCCCGAATCCCCATGCCAAACCGACGTCGCCGACCCCCATGTCGAATGCTCCGCCGGAGGTGCTGCCGACGGCGATGCCAAGCCTGAGCACTGCTTCGAGCGCGACGGGAACCGGGACAGTTTCGCCAACGGGGGTGCGGTTCAGCCGCATCAGATCGCTGTCCGCTTTCCAGATCGACATCTGGGCATCGACCTCGTCGACGGCCGCCTGGAGCGCAACGCTGGCGCTTTCGGCATCGAATCCCCGCGGCGGCGCATGTATAACCGCCGACCAGCGCGTACCCATAGTCGGTCCGTTCATTGCTTGGTGGAGGTGCTTAGTAGACGTCCTCGACATAGCGTCCCTCCCCCCGCAGCAAGGTCGGGGACAAGCCAAGTGGCTCCAGGATCGAAGTAACGGTCTCGGCCACTCCCGCCGCCATCTCGCGCCCACCGCAAACCATGACGCGTGCGCCCGAGCGGATCGCCTGAATGAAGGCCGCCCGTTCGGCAGCGATCGCATGCTGGACATAGCGGGGGTGCGCACCCCGCGAGCATGCCGTGGCAAGGCCCGTCAGGCGCCCCTCGGCAGTCCATGCGTCGAGCTCATCCCGATAGAGGAAGTCGCTGTCGGGGTGGCGCAGCCCGAAGAACAGATGGATCGGCCGCCGCCCGACATTCGCGCGGATGAAGCCGGCGAGAGGGCCGATGCCGGTGCCGGCCCCTACGAGGACCAGCGGCGTGCGGTCCCTGCCGGCGTGGAAGCGCGGATTGCGCCGTAGGAAGGCAGCCACCTGCTGTCCCGGCTTCAGCGCCAGCAGTACGCCGGAGCAAAGGCCGCCCACATGCTTGCGGACCACGATCTCGACGAAGCCATCCTTGCTGCCGGAAGCGAGCGAATAGAAGCGCGGGATTGTCGAGCCCTCGGGCACGATGCCGATCAGGTCGCCCGGCTCGAAGCGGGCGAATCCCTGGCCGAGAAGACGCTGCCAAAGCGCAAGGCGCGGCACGGCAAAGCGCAGTATCGCGGTCGGAGCCTGGACCTCGTGCCCGTGATCGCGACGCGACACCAGGGTCAGCGACGTGGTCTGCGGTGCGACCGGCAGGTGGTCGAGTTCCAAGGGAACGCCCAGCGCGGCGCCGAGCGCATGCCCCCACCGTGCGAACTCCTGCGGCGACTGCCGGTCGATCGTGCCGAGCGGCAGCAGCATCTGCCACCCTTTCGTCCGAGCGGCGACTTCGACGGCTTCCGCATAGGCACAGAAGCGAAGAAAGCTGCGATCCCCGAAGCCGAGCACAGCAAGCGTTCCCGATGGGATCACGGGTAGAGCGGCGAGGCGATCGAGGAAGCCTGTGGCGGACGAAGGAGCATCGCCGTCGCCGTAAGTCGCCGCCAGCACGATGTAGTGCTGCGCGGCTTGGGTGCGTTCGGGTGAAAAGGCCGACATTGGGGCGACATGAACGCGCTTGCCGGCCTTGGCCAGCGCAACTTGAAGCGTGGCGGCAAAACCCCAGGTGCTGCCGCCCTCACTTCCAACCAGGATGATCGTATCTGCGCTCACCGGCACAGCATTGCCCTTGATGGAAGGTCGGCCGCGGCGTGCCACGAACCACAGGATCGCGCCCGTCGTGCCCATCGCCGGAACTGCCAGCGCCATGACCCCAAGAAGGAGACCGAGCAGCGCTGCCCCGCGCCCTGTGTGGAGCATGTAAACCGTTTCGGTCGCGCGCTGCCAGCCGCTGAGATCCGCCCAGCCCAGCATCTCGCCGGTGCCCTGATCGATGTATCCGGTTCCTCGGTCAGTTTTCAGAGTGAAGACGTCGGTTGCGTCGTCCGGATAGGGGAATGTCAGTTCGCGCAGGTCGGAAACTTGTGTCGCCGCGAGCAGCGGCATCTCGGCAAGCGATGCCCCGGTCTGGCCGCTGGCGACAGGCATGTCAAGGGCCGCAGGCCGGTCGGGCAGGAGCCCGAACGTCGAAGCTGTCATCCAGATCGCGGTCGCAGACGACAGCAGCAGGCCAAGCACGGCGCCGCGGGCCAGCTCGACGTGGATGCGTCCCGCCAGCGGGCCGCGCAGTGGCGACAGCCAGTGCCGCCACCCTCCGGTCCGGCGCGCGACCAGAAGAATCCCGGAGATCGACAGGACCAGCATGGCCGCCGCCCCTATGCCCGAAACGATACGGCCTGCGTCATCCAGGAATAGTGAGCGGTGCAGGTTGGTGAGCCACCGCTCGATCTGGTTGGGATCGGCCGAGCCGACGGCGATGCCGGTCGCCGGATCCACCACAGCCGATCCGGGCGCGCCGTTGTCGAACCAGTAGGCGGTGATGCGGCCCGACGGCGAGCGCCTGATCTGCTCGACGCCGGGGTAGACCGAGCGGATCGTGGCCGCGAGATCCGCGACGCTGGTGGTGGCATCGCCCTGCGCAGTCGACAATCGCTCCGCCACCGGAAAGACCGAGAGAGCCGCGCCACTGAGTGCCAGGAACGTAAGTAGGGCCAGCGCCGCCAACCCCGGCCAGCGGTGGAGGATCCGGACCATGGCAGCCGCCTCAGATGCTGTAGCCGAAGCTTGCGACGTATCGACGGCCCTGCACCGTCTGTCCGGCTCCTGCCGACGTCAGCGGCATGGCCACCTCGTTTGGACTGTCACGCATGTCCTCGACGGCGGCGTCGATATGCACGGTATAACCCGCATCAAAGAGCGCATCGGCGAGATCGAGCGTGATTTCCAGCGTGCGCCCCGCACCGACGCTGGCGCCGGTGATGCCGTTGATCTCGGCGGCGTTGCCGCCAGTTGCACGGTACCAGTCGGAGAGGTGCTCGTAGTATTTCGCCTTGCCTCCAGCCATCCAGAGGGTCCCGGCATACGCGCCCTTCGAGTCGGTGACATAGATCGCGAGATAGGCGCCATCGCCTCCATAGCTCTTCAGTGTTGTGGTCAGCGTCACAGGTCGCGCAAGCGCGATCCCCGGGAGGGTCAGTGCCGTCGTCAAAGCCAGCGCGGCAAGGATCTTCTTCATGATGGTTCTCCGGATTGCGTAAGTGAGGAAGGAGGCGGGTTAGTTCACCTTGACCTTCGGCATCGCGCCGCCGCCGAACAGTCCGTTAGCGGGTGGAGCGACGGTTCCGGCCGGCGCGGGGCTCGCCGATGCGGCGCCTGGAGAGCCATCATCATCTTCATCATCGTCACCACCGCCGTCGTCATCGTCATCGCCGACACGGTGGCCGTCATCGTTGCTCCGATAGCTGCGGCCACGTTCGCGGTCGCCATCGTCGTCATCGCCGGCCAGCCGAACGAAGGGATTGTCTTGGAACGACTTCGGGGAATGCTCGACGCGCTGCATGGCGCTCCACGCCGGGATGCCGGCGCCGACAGCCAGCGCGGTCGAGGCAAGCAGGATTGCGAGGGTATTCTTCATGGCAGGTCTCCTTTTTCTGCTGGTCCTTTCTGGGTGACGCGCCTGATCGCATCCTGACGCGATGGGATTTTCTGCTTCAGTTAGCCGTCAGGAACCGCAGAAAAGCAGAAGGCCCCGCCGTGGCGGAGCCCTTTCAACAAGTCGGCGGCGGTCCACTTCCACTCAGTCGTCGCTGCGGTCCTGTTGGCCGCGACCGTTGCGACCGTCATTGTCCCGCGCCTCGATCTCCAGTATCTCGAGGGTCGAAGGATCGACGGTCGCCTCTATCTGCCGACCCTCGGCATCTGTCCCGATGATCTCGTAGCAGCCATCGTCGATCTTGATCCTGCGCACGGACCATCCGAGATCGGCCGCCATCTTCGCGACAGCTTCCCTGGGCTTCCAGTCGGCCATCGGCACGAAGCAGTCGTCGTCGGCCATGGCGTTGCCCGCGGGCAGCGCCGCGACCATGGTGAGAATTGTCAGGGCGAGGCGCATGGCGCATAATTTCCCTTACTTGGACTGGCTTCAGATTGCGGGGTGAAGCTGACGGTTTCCTGAAGGCCGCCGATGTCCTGCTTCAGCAAACCGTCAGGACGGGCGGCCACCATGGAGCATGGCCAAAGGAAGCGCCGGATGCGCACGCTGCTTGTTGAAGATGATGCTGTTCTGGGCGCGGCCGTGCGCGACCAGCTTGTTGGCGACGGACACTCCGTCGACTGGGTCATGCGCCTCGACGCGGCGCGCGATGCAATCGCGGGTGCCGCCCACGATCTGATTCTGCTCGACCTCATGCTTCCCGATGGTCGCGGCATCGCCTTCCTCAAGGCTCTACGCGCCGCGGGAAACGCAACTCCCGTTATCGTCCTGACCGCCCTCGATCAGGTTTCCGACAGGATTGAAGGTCTCAAGGTCGGCGCAGATGACTATCTGGTCAAGCCGTTCGACCTTGACGAACTCTCCGCGCGGATCGGTTCGGTCGCGCGACGGTATGCCGGTAACCCAAACCCGATCATCCGGCACGGTGTCCTCGACATCGACATCGCGCGCCGGAGCGTCCGGCGCGAAGGAAAGCCGGTTCAACTGACGGCGCGCGAATGGGCCCTTCTGGAATCCTTCCTTACCCGACCGGGCCAGGTCCTTTCCAAGACCCAACTCGAGGAAAAGCTTTACGACTTCGATGCCGAGATCGAGAGCAATACGATCGAGGTTCATGTCAGCCGCCTACGCAAGAAGCTCGGATCCGACCTGATCGAAACCGAACGCGGCCTCGGTTATCGGCTGGCGCAGCCATGAAGGCGCCTCAAAGTCTCCAGAGAAGGCTTCTGCTTACGCTCGGCACCATCCTCCTCGTGATCTGGGTAGGGGCAGCCTGGGCGACAGCCGTGCTAATCCGTCATGAGATCGAAGAGGTCTTCGACTCTTCGCTCCAGGAAACCGCCCAGCGGCTACTGCCGCTCGCTGTCCTCGACATTTTTGGTCGCGAAGAAGGCGACACGGCAAGCCAGAGGCTCGGCGCGATCCGCAGCCACGGCGAACTGTTCACCTACCTGGTGCGCAATGACAAGGGCGATGTCCTGCTACGTTCCCACGCTGCCGATCTCTCGGCATTTCCCGACTATGACGGTCCGGGTTTCCGTCGGACCGACCGATACCGACTGTACAGCGAGGAAGCTCTGCAAGGCACTGTCATTATCACTGTGGCGCAGCCGCTGGAGCATCAGGCGTCAGTCATCCGTGAGATGCAGATGGTGCTCGCGTTGCCGGTCCTCCTCGTGATCCCTGCCGCATTCGGTGCGATCGCCTTCGCCGTTCGACAAGCAACGCATCCCTTACGTTCGTTTCGGGAGCAGCTCGAGACGCGCAGCGAAAAGGATCTGGCCGCGGTTTCTGCCGACGACCTGCCGAGCGAAGTGGCCCCTTTGGCCGCCACCATGAATGCGCTTTTGGAACGGCTTCGTGCGGCTTTCGATGCGGAACGCAGCCTCGCCGCCAATACAGCCCACGAGCTTCGCACACCCCTTGCCGCAGCAATCGCCCAGGCGCAACGCATCCGCAAAGAAACTGCGGAATCTCATACGGCACAGCGCGGAGCTGACATCGAGGTGACGCTGAAGCGGCTTACCGTGCGGGCCGAGCGGCTGATGCAGCTTGCTCGCGCGGAGGGTGGGCGCCTGAAGCTGGATCAGGAGTCAGACCTTCGTGACGTGCTGTCCGTCGTCGTGGAGGACATGCAGCGGGCGGAGACGCCAGGCCGAATAGTGCTCGGCATGCCCGAGACACCAGTCCTGTCGTCGGTCGATCCGGACACGGTGGGAATCCTGTGCCGGAATCTGATCGAAAACGCCCTTCAGCACGGTGAAAAGAACTCGCCCGTCGAAGTCGCGCTTTCGACCGAAGGAATCTTGACCGTGGCGAATGATGGCGCATTGGTGCCACCTGAGAAGCTCCAGAGGCTGACGGGCCGGTTCGAACGCAACGGCAGCTCCGGGCGCGGCAGCGGCATCGGACTGTCAATCGTGACCACGATTGCTCATCGCATCGGCAGCCGCCTCGAACTGAGGTCGCCGCGCAGCGGTGGCGACCGTGGGTTTGAGGCAGTTGTCTCCTTGAGGGATCCCAATGACCGACGTTCCGGCAGTTGAGAAGCCGATGAGAAACCGTGCTGGAGCGTGGCTACACGCCAGGCTCACCTCAGGGGGCAATTGGGATGTCAAAAAGCGTCATCGAATCTCTCTTCCCGCCGGCTCTAAACGTCGCCCAGCGGCCGGCATGCAGCACTGCATGGATTGAGACCGGAACGATGGTACGGCAGGGCGCGATCCAGGTGACGTTGAGGCGGCTGCTCCAATGTCGTTGTAATACTTGATAAGAATCAAGGCTGCCGACGTGAGCCAAACTCTATGTGTCGTTTGAGGGACCGGAGTCCGCATGCTAGTCCGCGAGCGAGAGGCAAAGAGTTCGACAACACAACCTGAGGGTCCGGTCTTCGTGGCCAGAGGGTTGACCAAGGTGTATGGCTCCGGCGACTCCCGCGTCGTAGCGCTGAAGGACGTCGATGTCGATATCCGGCAGGGCGAATTCATCGTTCTTCTTGGGCCCTCAGGCTCGGGCAAATCGACCCTGCTCAATATCCTCGGCGGGTTGGACGCTCCAACGTCGGGTACAGCAACCTGGCGAGATCACGAACTGACCGGAGCAAGCGACGAGGAGTTGACCACGTACCGGCGCGAGCATGTCGGCTTCGTCTTTCAATTCTACAACCTGATCCCGAGCCTCACAGTCGAGGAAAACGTACAGCTGGTCGCGCAGATTGCCGGCAATCCAATGAAGCCAGCTGAGGCGCTCGAGCTCGTCGGACTGACACATCGCGCTGGTCATTTTCCCTCGCAGGTGTCGGGCGGAGAGCAGCAGCGTGTCGCAGTGGCGCGCGCAATCGTAAAACGGCCGGACATCCTGCTTTGCGACGAGCCGACCGGCGCTCTCGACGTGGACACCGGCCGGCTGGTCCTCGCAGCAATCGCCAAGGTGAACGCTGAACTTGGCACGACGACCGCCGTGATCACTCACAACTCGGCAATCGCAGGGATGGCGAACCGCGTGTTGCGGCTTAGCGGCGGGCGTATCGTCAAGGAGGAGCCGAATCCAAATCGCATCCGCGCCGAGGATGTGGAATGGTGAACGTCCTGGACATCAAGGTGCTGCGCGATCTCTGGTCGATGCGGCTTCAGGTTCTCAGCATCGCAATGCTCGTCGCCGCCGGCGTGGCAGTCTTCGTGATGTCGGTGTCGAACTATCTGGCGCTGGTCGGCGCCATGGAGGCGCACTACCGCAACGAACGCTTCGCGGACCTCTTTGCCAGCATGACACGCGCGCCGCTTACCATTGTCGATCGCCTGCGCGAGATCGACGGCATCGGCATCGTGGAGCCGCGCGTTGCGAAGGCCGTGCGGGTGATCCGCGTGGACACGAACCTCCCCATCTCAGGGCGCGTCATCTCGCTTCCGACCGCAGGTCAGCCTTTGCTCGATCGCCTTCACCTCGTGCAGGGACGCTGGCCCGATCCGCTGCATCCGGAGGAAGTCATCATCAACGCCGCCTATGCGGAGGCGCGCGCTGTGCGGCTGGGAGAAGCCATCGACGTGGTCCTCAATGGCCGGCTACAAGGCTTCCGCGTCGTTGGCAGCGCCCTGTCGCCAGAATTCGTGTTTGCGACACGCGCCGCAGTGCCGCTTCCGGACGATCGAAACTTCGTCGTGCTGTGGGCCGGAGAGGATGCAGTGGCCAGCGCATTCGACATGGACGGTGCGTTCAATGACGTCGTGATGACGCTGGCGCCCGACGCGAGCATGCCGCATGTCCTGGACGAGGTCGATCGCCTGCTGGCGCCCTACGGCGGCACGGGAGCCTACGATCGGAGCGATCAGCCGTCCCACCGCTTTCTCCAAGACGAACTGGCCGAGCAGGAAACCTTGAGCATCGTCATGCCGTCGGTCTTTTTCGGCATCGCCGCATTCCTGCTCAACGTCGTGATCGGAAGGATGGTCGAGGCACAACGGGGTCAGATCGCTTCGCTGAAGGCGTTGGGGTTCGCGAACCGCACGATCGCGTTCCACTATTTCAAGCTGGTCACCGCCATCGCATTGCTCGGATCGGTTATGGGTCTGGTTCTGGGACGCTGGTTCGCTATCGGGGTCGTCGGAAGCTATCGCGCCTTCTTTCGGTTTCCATCACTGGAGGCGCAGCTCGAGCCGTGGCTGCTCGTCGCTGTGACGGCTGTCAGCTTCGCTGCGGCGAACCTCGCTGCGGCATCGACCGTATATCGGATCGCAACACTTTCGCCCGCGGAAGCAATGCGGCCCGAAACGCCGCCGGCGCTGCACGCATTCAGTTGGCTCCAGACAATGGGAAGCCGGGGAATTCCCCTCCAGTACGTCATCGCCGCCCGAACGATCCTGGGTCGGCCCGTGAGGACGCTCTTGACGACCGTCGGCATCGCTCTGGCGATTCCGCTCGTTCTGTTCGGGCTCTATTGGTTTGACGCAATCGACTATATGATCGATGTGAGCTTCGGACGCATCGAGCGTGGTGACGCGTTTCTCACCTTCGCCGAGCCGGTCTCAGCAGATGCGCTCTACGAGCTGCAGGCGATTCCCGGCGTGCTGACGGCCGAGATCCAGCGGGTCGTTCCAATCAGACTGCGAGCGGGGCACCGAACCTACCGCACTTCAGCTACTGGCTTGGATTCGGATTCCGAGCTCAAGGTCATGAGGGACAGCGCGCTGCAGCCGATTGCCGTTCCTTCCGACGGCATCATGCTCAGCCGGCAGATCGCGAGGCAGCTCGATCTGCACGTCGGCGACACTGTCTCGATCGAGGTACTCGAAGGCGCCCGGACCGCGAGGGACGTCGCCGTCCGCAGGATCTCGGACGACATCCTGGGGGCATCGGTGACGATGGAGCGCACCGCGCTCAATCGGTTGATGCGGGAGGGTCCCGTCGTAAATTTCGCGACCATCAAGTTTGATCTGCGCCAATCCGATCTGCTCTGGTCCAGGGTAAAGTTGATGCCAAAGGTCGAGGGAAGTTCGGTCAAGGCTCTTTGGCTTGCACTGTTCAACGAGACGATCGGCGGAATGGTGCTGATCGGCGCGCTGATTCTCGCGGGGTTCGGAATGCTGATCGCAATAGGGGTGGTCTATAACAGCGCCCGCATCGCCCTGCAGGAGCGCGCCTGGGAACTCGCCAGCCTCCGCATCATCGGACTGACTCGGCGCGAGGTGTCCGCTGTCATCCTCAGTGAGCTCGTCGTGGAGCTCGTTGTGGCTGTTCCCGCCGGACTTCTAATCGGATGGTACCTGGTCGAACTGATCTCCTCTGCGCGCGCGCGCGAGTCGTTCCAGATTCCCGCCGTGATCGATCCGAGCAGCTACGCGATGGCCTCGCTTCTGGTGATCGGCGCGGCCGTGGCCAGCTTCATCACAATCCGCCGCAGGATCGACACACTCGATCTGGTGTCCGTGCTCAAGACCCGAGACTGATCATGAAGCGCCGAAGAACATCCATCGTCGGCGGATTGTTGCTGCTGTTGCTCGTGGCGTTTGGCCTCTACTGGGTTTTTATGCCTCAGCCGGTTCTCGTCGAGACCGCCGAGGTCGTGGCGACGACGTTCCAGGACACGATCGAAGAAGACGGCCGCACGCGGATGCGGGATCGCTATCTGGTATCAGCCCCTTTATCCGGGCGAGTGCAGAGAATGGCTCTGGAGGCAGGCGATGCCGTGCAGGAGGGACAAACTATGGCGATCATCACGCCGCCAGTCTCTCCATTGCTCGACCCACGCGTCCGGTTGGAACTGGAGGCGCAGGTGGGCGCCGCCGAGGCGGCGGTCGAAGAAGCCGAGTCGCTTTACGAGCAGGCCAAAGTGCTGCTGGTTCAAGCCCGTGCCGATCTGGAGCGCACCCAAAAGCTCGCGGAACAAAACGTCGCCGCCGCCGCGCAATTGCAGCGGGAGGAGTTGCTCGTGCTGGTGGCGGAGCGGCAGCTCATTGCCACGGAACGCCGCTGGCACGCTGCGGCCCACGTTCTGGAGCAGGCTCGCGCGGCTCTGAAGACCGCCGACAATTCCGAGCCTGGCGAAAGCTACCCTGTACTGTCACCCATAAATGGTCGAGTTCTCAGGATCGTCCAGGAAAGCGAAAATGTTGTTTCGCAAGGATCTCCGTTGATCGAGGTGGGTGATCCAGGCGATCTCGAAATCGCAGTGGATGTTTTGACGACTGACGCCGCCCGCATAAAGGATGGCGACAAGGTAATCATTGAGCGCTGGGGCGGTCCCACAGATTTGGAGGGTGCTGTGCGACGCGTGGAGCCCTCCGGCTTCACCAAAGTCTCCGCCCTTGGGGTCGAAGAACAGCGCGTCTGGGTTATCGTCGACCTAACCTCGCCGCGCGAGACGTGGACCGGCTTGGGAGACGGTTACCGTGTCGAGGTCAAGATCGTGGTCGACCAGACCGATCAGGCGACCGTCCTGCCGGTCGGAGCGCTGTTCCGGCGCGGCGATGCCTGGAACGTCTTCGTTGTAGAGGAAGGCCGCGTGCTTCTCCGGGAGATACAAGTTGCGCGTCTCTCGCAACGCGTTGCCGCGATAGCGCAGGGCGTGGGTTCCGGCGACATCGTCGTCGTCTATCCGCCCGCTGCCCTTGCCGATGGCAGCAATGTCAGGCTCGATAAATAGCGATCAGTCGGGCAACCTCTGGCAGGCGAACGGATGCCGACCCTTTGATCCAAGTCAACGCACGGGAAGCCGAATCACCTAGCTTGGAAATTTTCAAGGAATGCGCGACATGCACGCTCGGGCTTCATCCGAAATAAAGGTCTGGGATCCGTTTGTTAGGGTAGCTCATTGGGCCGTTGCCCTTGCATTCTTCGTCGCATACCTGACAGAAGACGTCACGACCGTTCACGTCTGGGCAGGCTATATCGTCGGCGTTCTGGTCCTGGCCCGCATTGGCTGGGGATTTGTCGGGCCGCGTCATGCGCGGTTTTCGGACTTCGTGACCGATCCGATAGCTGCCATCCGTTATCTCTGGAATCTCGTGCTTGCCCGCGCGAAGCGCTACATCGGCCATAGTCCCGCGGGTGGCGCCATGGTCATAGCGCTGTTGATTTTCCTGGCTGCAACCGTGGTCACCGGGCTCATCCGATATGCCGAAGAAGGCGCTGGGCCGTTGGCCCCACTGTTTGCACAGACCTCTGCTACCACGACAGAACAACTCCCCGCCGGCGAAGGAGACGAGGGCGACAAGACCAGAGGCGAAAGCGCCTTCGGTGAGGCCCATGAAGTGATCGCCAATATCACGCTGGGCTTGGTCATTTTTCACATTCTCGGTGTCCTGCTAGCAAGCTTCGTGCATCACGAGAACCTTGCGAGAGCTATGGTTACTGGACGCAAGCGATCCGACTGATGTCGGAATAGGCTACCGAAACAGTGCGTTAGCAACGAACCAAGGCAATTGTCGCAACTCCCGAAATCCGCTGTTGCGAATTGGGATTGCGGTGACGCCCTACCCGCAACAGGCAGATGCTCCGACCTGTTGCGCGCGATGCCTCGGCTTGCAAATTGCGGGGCGTGGGCTGAACTGCACAATCGCCCGGCCGCTTTCTATCCCGATGCTGGCCACATCATAAACCTGCATCGGAGCGCCGGGACGGCTCACCTCCCAAGTCAAACGCGCCTCCCCGTCGAGCTGGATCTTGCTGCCGACCTTTCCCAAGATCGACTGGAACTTGGCGACGGTCATGGGCGCGCTGCGTTCGGTCGCCGGAATATCCTCGACCTGCAAGACGGTTTCCCGCCACGCATCGGGATTGCCGCCGCAATCGAGCGTGACGAAAGAACCCGCCTTAACTTCGGTGACGTGATAGCCGGCCTGCACCTGCTGCCCGTTGCCATAGGTGAGGACAAGGGCCTTGTCGGCGTGCGCTTCCAAAGCATTAAGGAACGCGCCGAGTGAGGCGTCATCCTGAAAATCCGTCATTAGGGGGCTGGCGTGAACATCCATGTTCGTATACCCATATTTCAATGATTCTTGAAATGTTGAGACATTAATGGACGAAAAGCAAGCCCTCTCCGCGTTCGCGGCGCTCTCGCAGGAAACCCGTCTGCGTATCGTGCGCCTGCTGGTCACGGCCGGGCCTGACGGGATGGCAGCAGGGGCCATTGGGGAAGCGATGGGCAGCGCATCCTCGTCGCGCATGTCCTTCCACCTGAGCCACCTTGAACAATCCGGCCTCGTCGAGTCCCGCCGCGACGGCCGCTCGATCATTTACAGCGCCTCCTATCCGGCGCTGTCAGGCCTTCTCGAATTTCTCATGCGCGACTGCTGCCAAGGGCATCCCGAAGTCTGCACCCCGGCTGTCGCTGCGCTCGCCGCCTGTTGTGTTCCCACCAAGGACAAAGCCCATGCCTGACCACGCCGCACCCGAACGCATCTTCAATGTCCTGTTCCTATGCACCGGCAATTCCGCCCGCTCGATCCTCGCCGAAAGCATCTTGAACAAGGATGGCGTGGGACGTTTTCGTGCTTATTCGGCCGGAAGCCAGCCCAAGGGCGAAGTGAACCCGCTCGCTATCACGACACTCGCGAACTTCGACTACCCCACTGATGGCCTACGCTCGAAGGCATGGGACGAATATGCCGGGCCTGACGCCCCGGTCATGGATTTCGTGTTCACCGTTTGCGACAACGCGGCCGGCGAAGCCTGCCCGGTCTGGCCCGGCCAGCCTATGACGGCGCATTGGGGGATCGAAG
Organism: Mesorhizobium sp. FG116; assembly: GCF_057809835.1. NCBI lineage: Bacteria > Pseudomonadati > Pseudomonadota > Alphaproteobacteria > Hyphomicrobiales > Phyllobacteriaceae > Mesorhizobium > Mesorhizobium sp. FG116. Next base: position 16,643 of record NZ_JBMDKS010000030.1, on the reverse strand, counting down.
ACCCGGCCGCCGTCGAAGGGCCAGAGATTGCCCGGCAAACGGCTTTCATGAGCGCGTTCCGCTATCTGCGGAACCGCATCGCGGCGTTTGCCGCGCTTCCCGTCTCCAGCCTCGACAAATCGATGTTGCGCACCCGCCTTGTCGAAATCGGCTAATCCAAAGGCGCAAGCTCGCCGCGCGGCAGCGCGGCATGAGGCAAGACATGGATGTTATTATCTACCACAACCCCGACTGCGGGACCTCGCGGAATACCCTTGGTCTGATCCGCAATGCAGGTGTCGAGCCTCATATCATCGAATACCTGAAAACCCCGCCCTCGCGGGCGCTGCTCGCGCAGCTTATCGAGCGCGCCAGCCTGTCGCTCCGCTCGATCTTACGGGAAAAAGGAACACCCTATGCTGACTTCGGCCTTGGCGATCCCGAATTGACCGATGACGCGTTGCTCGACGCGATGATGGCGCACCCGATCCTGATCAATCGCCCTCTCGTCGTCAGCCCCAAAGGGGTGAAGCTGTGCCGGCCATCCGAAACGGTGCTTGATCTGTTGCCACCACAACGGGGCGAGTTCGTGAAAGAGGATGGCGAGCGGGTCATTGACGAACACGGCCGCGTGGCGACGGCGTAAGGAAATCCCCATGTCCGCCTTTGAACGCTATCTCACCCTTTGGGTGACCCTCTGCATCGTCGTCGGCATCGCCCTCGGACATTGGTTCCCCGGCGCGTTCCAAGCTGTTGGCGCGCTCGAAATCGCCAAGGTCAATCTGCCCGTCGCGGTGCTGATCTGGCTCATGGTCATTCCCATGCTGCTCAAGATCGACTTCGCCGCCCTTGGTGAAGTCGGGCGGCATTGGCGCGGCATCGGCGTAACGCTGTTTATCAATTGGGCGATCAAGCCCTTTTCGATGGCGCTGCTCGGCTGGCTGTTCATCGGCTGGATGTTCCGGCCCCACCTGCCGGCCGACCAGATCGACAGCTATATCGCTGGCCTCATTATTCTGGCCGCCGCACCCTGCACCGCAATGGTGTTCGTCTGGTCCAATCTCACCAAGGGCGAGCCGCATTTTACATTGAGCCAGGTCGCGCTCAACGACGCGATCATGGTGGTGGCCTTCGCGCCGATTGTCGGCCTGCTGCTTGGCCTGTCGGCGATTACCGTGCCGTGGGGAACGCTGGTCCTTTCGGTCCTGCTCTACATCGTCATTCCGGTGATCGTCGCGCAGATCGTCCGGCGGCGGCTGCTTGCCAGCGGCGCCGCTCCGGCGCTTGCCGCATTGCTGGCGAAGCTCGGGCCGCTGTCGCTGGTCGCCCTGCTGGTGACGCTGGTGCTGCTGTTCGGCTTCCAAGGCGAACAGATCATCGCGCAGCCGCTCATCATTGCCCTGCTGGCGGTCCCCATTCTGATTCAGGTCTATTTCAACTCGGGGCTGGCCTATCTGCTCAACCGGGCCGTGGGCGAACAGCATTGCGTGGCCGGTCCTTCGGCGCTGATCGGCGCATCCAACTTCTTCGAGCTGGCGGTCGCCGCCGCCATTAGCCTGTTCGGATTCCACTCCGGGGCCGCGCTCGCAACCGTAGTCGGGGTGCTGATTGAAGTGCCGGTCATGCTCTCGGTCGTCTGGATCGTGAACCGCTCGAAAGGCTGGTATGAGCGGGGAAGCCGGCGCACTGACGCCGTCGAGGCGGAACGCTGATCCAGCACGACCGAAGCTACAGCGTCCGAAGATAAGATCCTCGCCGGTCCCCGCTGGCCTCGTCATGCTTGCGGCCGTACCGTCTCTGTGGGTGTTCGTCTCGGGATGGGTCGTGCTTGGCCTCGGCTTGGGGGCCGGCCTCTAAGATGCCGCCTTCGCAACGCTCGGTGGCTACTACGGCCATTCGGCGCGTTCCGCCATCACCATCCAGCCGCAGTGGGGTGGGTTTGCAAGCACGGTCTGCTGGCCGCTCCCGGCTCTGTTTCTGAAGCATTGGGGGTGGCGGGGAAGCATTCGCCCATAGATGTGATACTGGGGGCCTGGACTGCAAGATTCATCAGGCAAAATCATCTAGTCGTTCTTTTATTAATGTAAGCATACGTTCTGCTGCATCGCTTATCGATGTGGCGGCAGGTACCACAGAGGGAAGCGCTATTGCGCGAAGGGCTGCTTCGAGCTGCGAAATAAGCTCGTCTATTGCGGCATCAGCATCGGATGCTTTTATACCTGCCGTGCTCGCGAATGCCTTGAAATCAGAACGGCGTAGGCGATCATCTTTGCCGTTCATCTTAAGGGCCATGCGATCTCTTTCGAGGCGCGGGAATACCCGCGTTGTGACGGCATCATAAAGAGGGGCCATCCTGACGGAACTGAAGCGTGCGCTGCCGGGCTCGGCGATTTTCAAAAGGGCCATGTTCTTCAGATGCATGTCGCCGTCCGCGATGAACCATGCGAACAGTGATCGCTTGAGAAGAAGCAGAACATCTTCGTCGGGAGAGGTCGATAGTGGGCGTATTGCCCGCGCTATGCGTTCCATCGTGCCGTCGTATTTGGCGCGGGTGGGGACATCCAGGACCGAACAGAAATCCTCCATGGCCAGGAGCTCTGTGTCTTTCTTGCTGGTGCGTATATCGAAGCGCTCAACCAGCAGAGCGGGCGGCATCCCGTCCGGCATAGGGATGAGCGCCATTGCTGGTGTCCTGAACCCGAGAGCCGCTGCCAAGGTGAGCGATTGCCATTCAATCACAGGCAAAGCCTCAAAGCCGCTTGTGCCCGCGGGCTTGAGGATGTGGGTGAACGGAGTGGTTATGCTGGGTGAAAGCGAGCCATCACCATCGAGAAACATCGGGGCTTTGATTTGTACACCGGATAGGCGTGGTGTTTCGGCGTTTGCGAATATCTGCGCCAGGTTTTGCTCGAAACTCTTCTCGATATGGTCGCGGCCGGGGCCCGCGTAGCGGCCCGTGAAAACTCCGCCTTCTAAGTAGGATGATAGGCGCGTTTGCAGAATGTCGGATGGCAGAGCTGCCAGTTCACTACGCTTTTCTACGATGGTTATGTTGGACATGTAACGCCTGCCGGATCGCAGCATGGCACGCTCGTCGCGGTCGTTTAAGACGGACTCCAGCCACCCCTCGGGAAGAAGGGACAGGATAAACGGAGGCAATTTGCCGGGTGTCGTTTGCCGGACAAGAGGGGGGCCATTTTCTTCCGTTTGTTTCCATCGCCACTCGAAGCCGTCGTGAGCGAGATTGCCTACAGGATTGCCGTGCCATGCCACGATCAGATCAAGCGCTGCCTCGTTACGCGCAGGAGCCGTTGCCGGGCGGCGCAAGAAGTACCTCTCTGCGGCTTCGCCCTCCCGGTACCACTGATTTTGGCGAGCGAGCGCCCAGACCGCATCAGCGGCACCTTGAGCATTTCCATGTTCTTCTATGAGCCTGCTTGCGATGGCTGCTCGTGACGTGTCGTCGATCGAGGCTGCATGCTCGCTACGCAGTCGGAAGGCTTCGAGAAAGCGTTGCCGCATGGACGAAACATTGACACGAAACTCTCCCATGCCGTCGTCGATGATGGCTTGGGCAACAGACGGATGCTCGGGAGCCTCGTTCTGAATGATCTCCAGCGTACGGAGCCTCGTGCGCTGTTTACGTCGGCCACTCAGGAAAAGACGTCCGTCACGCGTCGGGCCGAGCGCGACCGCACTGACAGCGGAGAGGTAAGTCTGAGGGTAGAGATAGTGAGCGATACGGACAGCGTGCTTGATGACCGTGGCGTCGATGTCGTCATCCGCGTCAACGTAAATGCCCCGCATCACTTGCACGAGTTTCCCCGTCTCAGCCATGTAATGACTGCGGGTCTTGTCGAGCGTTTCGCCTACCAAGTGAAGGGGCATTTTGTAACTTTCGCGCACCTCAGGTACGACAAAGTTAGCATAGCTCCCACATGAAAGCCAGGAGAATTATAACTTTCCCGTACCTGAGGTGCGCGAAAGTTATAATTTTCCTAGGTCGTCAGGTTACGATTTCAGATTTTATCTAATAAAACATTGTGATAAACGAAGGTGCTTATCGCGACGTCATGCAACTATCGTCCCGCACGGGCCGATTTAGGGATTATGACTGGTTCGAATGGACATAATCCCGATCGGGCTGTTTTGTGGTCTCGTCCAACTGTTGAACACAGGCAGGCTGATGCAGGCGTAAAGCTGATGGCTGTTCGGACAATCCGTAGGCCATCAGCTTTACAAGCGAGAGGACTGGGCTTCGCTTGTTTCCGCAGCTTTCCAAAAAGGCGTGTCGTAGACGTCTATCGGTGTAGCGTTACACTCGGGGCAATGCCACATATTTGCAGCCATCCGCGCCCCGCTAACGACAGCATCGCAGTGAAGATATCGGCCTCACGACGGCTGTTGCCTTCAACGAAAACGAAATGCCGGACGGCGGCATAGACTTCCCCGGCAAACATCCCGGCCGGCCCCCAAAGGGATCCGCCTAGCCACTGGACTGTTTTTACTCCGCCCGCACCAGTATTATGCCGGCGCTCCATGGCCTAATTTGTCACCGCCGCGCACACCTTCAACCGCTTTTCGCCATGAAGGTTGATTACGTTGTTCATCTGCGCTCCCTGGCGGCCACGATATTCGATCAGGGCGAGAAGTCGGTTGCCGAAATCAATACAGGCGCACGTGGGATCGATCCCGATCCCGGCGCCGGTACCGCGGCGATAAGGGCGGTGCTGACCTGCTCAGGGGTGGAAACGCCTGCCTTGATGCATGCAGCAATTACCCGCCCGCGCTGCCATGTTCCTTGTGATTGGCAAACAGGAAGTCGGTCGCCTGCGACACCGAGGAGATCAGGCTGTAGCCGTCCGGTCATCGTAGATCACCAAGGCATTCTGAAGTTCTGGCTGTTCATCGCGGACCCGTAGAAATTTCCGACATGCGTGCTCTGCAGTTGCAGGACGTTCAGCGGACGGCTCAGTGCATTTGGTGCCTGAGCTTCGTTTCAGTCACCCTGCGACGCGAGCCGTCGGTATCACCCTGCCTTCGGCGTCGCGCTTCGTCGGGTCGCGCAGCTAATTTTGTGGATTTGAAACGTGTCGCCACCACGGGCGGTTTTCCCAGCAGCATGTCGTAGAATTTCGTTACTGCGAGCCGACAATAGAGATAGGTGGAGGGCATTTCATTATCCTTCCCTGTTGGAATTCGGCGTTTGTCCTGTCCCTGTTTCGCGCTTGTGCCGGGTCGATCCGGCTATGCGCGCTTGCGTCGGACCGGTCGCTTCTGGGGGGGCGGCGTATTTGTGTTCGTTGTTTCCGTGGCAAGTCTTGCCAGCCTCAGCCGTTCGGTCTTCTGTTCCCGTAGGGCCGCTTCACCGTCGATGATATGGCGGGCCGCCCTGGTGGTGGCATCCTGCTTCGTTTCGATGGCGGTCGGCTTGGGCTTGAATATCCCTTGCGGCATTTCGAGGTGTCGCATGTGCGGATCTCCAGTCATAAAAAGAAAAAAAGGCCGGGACATACCCGACCTCTCTCATCTGCGCTCTGCGGCCAGTGCCAGTACATCCGTGGTCAAAGGCCAGCGCAATCAGTTACGCAGCTTGCAGGTTCTCGGCTGCGCTCTTGCCGCTGCGGTTGTCCTTCACGAGGTCGAAGCTAAGCTTCTGGCCCTCGACGAGCGAGCGCATGCCGGACCGTTCTACCGCCGAGATGTGGACGAATACGTCCGGCTGGCCGTTGCTAAGCTCGATGAATCCGAAGCCCTTGGTCGCGTTGAAGAACTTTACTGTTCCAGTATTCATGACGATTTCCTTTCAATCATCCATAGGTAATTGTTTGCCGTGCAAGGTGCACGACAAACGGATCAGATCGATTTTGAGAGGAGAAGATCGCCGAAAACGCAGTGCGCGTTAGAAACAAAGTTCGACAGCCAAGACCGATACTTGCAACATAAACCAATACGGTGTTCGAAACAAGGCGCGGCCCGGATTAATCTTGGAAGGCCACGATCGATGATCTTGCGGCGTCGCTCCCGACCCGGCCGGCCGACGGGGCCATTTACAGCCGATGGTGGCCAAGGCGCCGGCTTGGAGCACCCGCGCGCAACCATTTGTCACGCCCGCTCTTTCTGTGCTGCCAATTCCGGCGCGGCGGAGGATCACCTCGAGGAAACGAAAGGGGAAATCAAGAAACTCGAACAAGTGTTCAAGTCGATCGGCAAGAAGGCTTCCGGAGAGAAATGCGAGGCCATCGGGGGCCTCATCAAGGGGGCCGACGGCCTGATGCAAGAAGCGTCGGAGACTGCTCTCGATGCCGGCCTGCTGGCTGGCTGCTGGGCGGTCGAGCACACCAGATTTCCCGGTACGCTCGTTGCGCGAATGGGCCAGCGGCCTGGCACGACGAGGCGCATAAGCTGCTCAGCGAATTCTCGACCAAGAAAAGGCGACCAACAACAAACTTACCAACCTCGCGGTGACGTCGGTGAACAAGGTGCCTTGACTGCAGACGGGCGGGCTGCGAATTCTGGACGAATTGTCTCGCTATCAATGCCGCAATGCCCTATGGACGGCGATGCAAAGTCCCAAATTCGCTCTGCCGGTAACCGTTCGGGCCGACGCGCACGGCGCCGAGACGGTAATTTCTGACGTCTACGAATGCTCGTCGTTTCTGCTTCGGGCTTGGTCCGGCAAACGGGGGCCGGCGCATCGCGCGGCCCTGCAGGCCTGCCACGACGCCAGCGCGGACAAGAAGCCGATATCAACCGTTCGGCGCGCGTTTGCCCTGGCTGCGCGCGAAGCAGGTATTCTCGTCGGCCAGTGAAGGGCTAGCATCGAGGGTGATCACCTCCTGCGCGGCGCCTTAGCTGCGGCTTCCGGTTTGATCCTGATGCGCAGCGCTCCCCCGGCGGGATGGTCGATCTCGAAGGCATTCGTCTTGCGCACTAGGTCGCTCAGCTTGCGAAAGCCGAAGGTGCGAGGATCGAAATCGGAAGCCAGATTGGCAAGCTGGGTGCCGACCACCCCGAGCGGCACCCACCCGTCCTCACTCTCCATTTGAGCGATGATCTTCCGGATGACCGGCACGGCGGCGGCGGAAGGCTGCAGCGGCTTTGTAACCGGCGTTACCTCGGGCTCATTCACGGATGCGGAGGGCAGCAGGTTCTCGGTATAGATAAACCGCCGGCAAGCCTGCCGGAAGCTTTCGGGCGTCTTCTGTTCGCCGAAACCGAACACGTCGGTGCCCTGCTCGCGGATTCGAGCGGCCAGCCGGGTGAAATCGCTGTCGGAGGAAACCAGGCAGAAGCCGTCGAACCGGCCGCTGTGGAGGAGATCCATCGCATCAATGACGAGGGTGATATCCGAGGCGTTCTTGCCTGTGGTGTACGCGAACTGCTGCTGGGGAATGATCGCATGCCTCGACAACACGTCGGCCCAGGCCTTCGAACGGGCGCTGGAGAAGTCGCCATAAATCCGGCGGACGCTGGCCTCGCCGATCTTGGCGATCTCCTCGAACAGGCCGTCGGCGATCTTTGCCGAGGCGTTGTCGGCGTCGATCAGAACCGCGAGACGCGGTGAGCGGGATTCGGACGGCATCCTACGTTCCCTTATGCTGTTCTCTGCTTGAAATCGATCACCTGCGCCTTCTGCTGCAGTCCGGTCGCCACGACGGATACCCTGAATTTTCCTTCCATGGCCAGGTCGAATATAGCGCCGACGATGATGTTGGCATCGGCATCGACTTCCTCCCGGATGCGGGTTGCCGCCTCGTCGACCTCGAACAGCGTCATGTCCAGGCCGCCCGAGATCGACACGAGAACTCCTCTTGCGCCGCCCATCGACGCCTCGTCCAGGAGCGGGTTCGCAATCGCCGCCTCGGCCGCCTCCTTAGCCCGGCCTTCTCCCGATGATTCCCCGGTACCCATCATCGCCCGACCCATGCCGCGCATCACCGCGCGGACGTCGGCGAAGTCGAGGTTGATCAGCCCCTCCTTCACGATGAGGTCGGTGATGCAACCGACCCCGGCATGGAGCACGCGGTCGGCCATGGCGAAGGCGTCTGCGAAGCTCGTCCTGGCGTCGGCTATCTTGAACAGATTCTGGTTTGGGATGACGATCACCGAGTCCGCGTGTTCTCGAAGCCGCTCAATGCCTTCTTCCGCCGACTGCATCCGGCGCTTGCCCTCAAAGACGAACGGCTTTGTGACGACGGCCACGGTGAGAATGCCGGCTTGGCGCGCGGCTTGCGCGATAACGGGAGCGGCGCCCGTTCCCGTGCCACCTCCCATGCCTGCGGTTACAAAGCACATATGCGTTCCCGCAAGATGGTCCATGATCTCGTCGATCGACTCCTGCGCGGCCGCATCGCCGACATCCGGCATCGAACCGGCTCCAAGCCCTTCCGTGACGCTGGCGCCCAGTTGAATCAGCCGCGACGCCTTCGACATGGCAAGAGCCTGCGCGTCCGTATTTGCGACGATGAATTCCGCACCCTGCAGCCCAGCGGCGATCATGTTATTAACGGCATTGCCGCCACCCCCGCCAACGCCGATCACGGTGATCCGGGGCTTCATTTCGGTGACTGCCGGTCTGGTGTTCATTGTCGTCTTCCTTCTAGAGGCTCGCCTTGCCGGTTCGAGACCACGAGCCGCGAATCAGGGCAACACCCGCCGCAAGCAGGGAACCAGACCACGACCTGCCTCGCAAGGACTCGGCCGGAATGGTCGTGATGTCGAGGCACATGCGTTTCGAACTTTTCCTTGCCCGCCGCTCTTACAATTCCCCCGGAAGAAAAACAAAGCGGACACGCCTTTCTTGCAACTCATTGAAGTGCATGGATAAGCTTCGTTGATCTAGCGGATTTGGCTTGCGCGGTGTCAGAGACCCCGCCAATTTTCCGAATTTCGATAGCAATATGGTCGGGCCGATTGGGCGTGACCCGCCGCATCTATTCAAAGCCTTGTATCGACTCCTCGCGCTAATTGCGCACGGACCTGACAGGCTGAATGTCATCTGGGGTTCGGATAGCAGCGCCTCGGAAGAATGGCAGTCATGGACAGCCGCAGCATGCAGCAGGTCGTTCACTTCCTGTCGGCTTTTTCGCTGCCGGGGTTCGACACGCCCCAGCAAAGCGGCACTGGAGCACGACCGAAAGCAATCATGAACGCGACAAGCTTCATGCGCCGAAACCCCCGCCCGCTCCGCCACGAGGCAGCAACCCACCTATGCGCCGGGCCAGGCCGTCAGGTTGAAGGGCAACTTCGGCACCCTCCCGAAGACCGCGGAAATCCCCGGCATGCTTCCTCCAAGGGCGAACTTCTCCGCATTATCCAATCCGCAACAACGAGGAGCGCCATGAGACGTTGACCACGCACGACAGCCTCGACCCGGTGCACGTATCGCGAGGTGGCGAAAACGCAAAGCTCCTCGAAAGAACGTTCCGCCATGGCCAAGGGACAAAACGCAGCAATCCCGAGATCCGGAAACTCAAACAGGCAAAGGCGCCGGCAAAAGCTGATATCCTTTTAGGCAGCCAGCGCAGGCCCGAAGCGAATGCTGGCGCCCCGCGCGAAAGAACAGGAACTGACGGCCGGTAAGGTTCCGGCGGGATCGCCGTGCGTGGGTTGTGCCGTTTCACGCCGATATAAGAAGAAAGGACATCACCATGAATATTCAAGAAAGCGAGCAACGCGCCCCGATGGGTTCCAGGCACGAAGCAGGATGCGATCGGCATGACACCGGGGATCATCAACATGACCATCGGGTTGAGCGAGACGGTTCCTGGAGCATCTATCGCGTTTTCATGGGGATTCCTGCGAAAATCCAGGCCTATTACCTGACCGGGCCGAGCCGCGGCCATGCCACCGAAGGAACGTTATCGCTCAATCGTCGCAATTAGGCGCGGCGGCACGATCGCGTGCTGTGACGCTCGACTCTCCTAATTCAAGCCGGAGCTTCGACGACGTGCGCAACGCGGTCCGCTTCATCGGCCACGATCCGTGTTCGAAGTGTGCTTCTTTGTCGAAGCTGATGCGCTGGCAGTATCTGGTGCAAAGCCTGGCGCGAGAGGCGCAAGGGAGACCGCGTTTCTTGCCGCGTTCGGCCGAGCCCGTGCTCCCATTCACGAGGCAGCCCGCAAGCTTTACGCGCGCGGCAGACAAACCAATTATGTCACAACGGCCGGCGATTTACGCTGATACCCAGCCTCGCGTCATCTATCTCGCCAGAGGTTCGCGCGCCGCGCTTGTCGGGCTTGGCTTCCTCCCGATTATCTGGAGGGTGGCAGAGCAAGCCCGGCCACAGCACTCAGCGCTGTTCGTACGACCGGAAATTCCTGCTCTCTATATCAATGATCTCGCCGCAGTTCGGGCATTCCATCTGTGTGTGGGCACGAATCCAGCCGACGCGTGTCCTGGCCTTGTGGTGGCAACGCGGGCACTCCACGTCGATCTCGAAGTCGTCCGTCTCGCGCTTTGTCATCGCAGCCCAATTCCATTCTGCACCGGGTCAGCTTTCGTCGGCAACGGCTTATTGCGCGTCATCCTGGTCCGTGGGTGGGGGCTTCCCTTTTACTGCCTTCGCGGCCAGCTTCGCTTCTTTCTTGGCAACCTTTGCTTTATCTCGTTGACTGCGTTCGTATCGATAATTCGGCTTCATCGCCATTCGAGCGCTCCGTCTGGTTAAGTGGCATACTTCAATAGGGAGATGCCCGGGACAGCGGATCTCATTGCCGCCAACGCCGGCTGACGCCGTCAGAAATCAGTGCTGATGTCCGTAGATCTCAACCATGTGACCGTAGCTGATAGCGGCATCCTTTAGCTCCGCAAGCGGTGCGGTGCTCGTGTCATCGATGCCACCGTCTTCGGCGCAGCGGTTCATCGCGCCTGCCCAAGCCATGCTGTCGTTCCCGGGCCAATGCTCAAACAGGAAGTCCGAAACCTGCTGGACGGACTCGATCAGCGTGAAACCTATCGGGCCGGCTATATAGACGACGATCGGGGATCGAAGTTTGCTTTTAGCCATCGCGCACACTACGCCCTATCGCGCGCAAAGGCGAGAGCGGTGACGGAAACCTGTTCGCAAGAACTTCTCTCGACGTTGACCTGACCTGTATACCAGCCGAGAGGCCACGATCCTGTAAGTTCGGCAATTCGCCACCGCGAGCCTGATATGCTCACGTTCTGTAACCTGATCGACTTCATAATAGTCGATCCGTTGCCAGCCATGATTGGCGATTTCGTGGCCGCCTACTACGAGCGCCAAGGCGGCACGAGGGTTCCGTTTCAATGCCATCGCAACAGCGAAAGCTGTGAATTTGAGGCGCCGATCATCGAACAGCTTGAGCAATCGCCAAAAACCCGCCCGGCTCCCACACTGATACAGGGATTCAATTGTCAGGCCGCGGGAATTTTCGGGAGGCGGCGGCGGGGGATTGAGTCACTGTCGTCGCATGACGGCTCGGGCGCTATGGCCTGAACGAAATGCGAAATCCAAAGATGCCATACCTGGCATCCGCGACCGTCGACGCGCCTAGTATCCCATCCCGCCCATGCCGCCGTTTCCGGCCGCTGGCGCGGAATCCTTCGCAGGCGCGTCGGCAATCATTGCCTCTGCGGTGATCAGCAGCGCCGCGATCGAGCCGGCGTCCTGAAGTGCGGTTCTGACGACCTTTGCGGGATCGACGATGCCTGCTTTGATCATGTCGACATAGGTTTCGGTCTGGGCATCGAAGCCCTGGTTGCGGTCCTTGCTGTCAGTCAGCCTGCCGACGACGATGGAGCCCTCGACCCCGGCGTTCTCGGCGATCTGACGGATCGGCGATTCAAGCGCCCGGCGCACGATCGAGATGCCTGCGGTTATATCGGCATTGTCACTTTCCAAAGACGCCAGCACCGCTCTGGCACGCAGAAGCGCCACGCCTCCCCCCGGCACGATGCCTTCTTCCACAGCCGCGCGGGTGGCGTTCAGCGCGTCGTCGATGCGGTCCTTCTTCTCCTTGACCTCTGTCTCGGTCACGCCGCCGACCCGGATCACCGCGACGCCCCCGGCGAGCTTCGCCAGACGCTCCTGGAGCTTCTCCTTGTCATAGTCCGAGGTTGTTTCCTCGATCTGCGCCTTGATCTGGGTGATGCGTGTAGCGATTCCGGCCTTGTCGCCTGCGCCATCGATGACTGTGGTGGTGTCCTTCTCGATCTCGACCCGTTTGGCGCGGCCGAGCATGTCGAGCGTGACGTTCTCCAGCTTGATGCCAAGATCTTCGGAAATCATCTGACCGGCGGTCAGCACGGCGATATCCTCCAGCATGGCCTTGCGGCGGTCGCCGAATCCGGGCGCCTTGACGGCCGCGACCTTGAGACCGCCGCGCAGCTTGTTGACGACCAGGGTGGCCAGCGCCTCACCCTCGACGTCTTCGGAGATGATCAGCAGCGGCTTGCCGCTTTGCACGACCGCCTCAAGGATCGGTAGCAGGGTCTGAAGATTGCCGAGCTTCTTCTCGTGCAGAAGGATGTAGGGCTCCTCCAGTTCCACGCGCATCTTCTCGGTGTTGGTGACGAAGTAGGGGGACAGGTAGCCGCGGTCGAACTGCATTCCCTCGACCACGGCGAGTTCGGTCTCTGCCGTCCTGGCTTCCTCAACGGTGATGACCCCCTCGTTGCCCACCTTGTCCATCGCTTTGGCGATCATCTCACCGACGGTCGCATCGCCATTGGCGGCAATGGTGCCGACCTGCGCGATCTCCTCGGAGGACTTGACCTTCTTCGATTGCGCCAGGATTTCCTTGACGACGGCGGCGACGCCGAGATCAATACCGCGCTTCAGGTCCATCGGGTTCAGGCCGGCAGCAACCAGCTTGGTGCCCTCGCGCAAAAGCGAGGCGGCGAGCACGGTCGCGGTGGTAGTTCCGTCGCCGGCGAGATCGTTGGTCTTCGAAGCGACCTCCCGCACCATCTGCGCGCCCATATTCTCGAACTTGTCGACAAGCTCGATCTCCTTGGCGACCGTGACGCCGTCCTTCGTGATGCGCGGCGCGCCATAGGCCTTGTCGATGACGACGTTGCGGCCCTTGGGTCCAAGCGTCACCTTGACGGCATTGTTGAGAAGTTCGACGCCGCGCAGCATGCGGTCGCGGGCATCAGTGGAGAATTTAATTTCCTTGGCAGACATGATATTTGTCCAGTTCGGTCTTGAGATTCGGGATCGAAGATCAGGCGGCGTTCTTGGCGGCAGTACCAGTCTTCTCGACAATGCCCATGATGTCGGCCTCCTTCATGATCAAGAGGTCCTCACCGTCGATCCTGACCTCGGTGCCAGACCATTTGCCGAACAGGATGTGATCGCCTGCCTTGACGTCGAGGGGAATCAGCTTGCCGCTTTCGTCGCGGGAGCCAGGGCCGACGGCGGCCACCTCGCCTTCCTGTGGCTTCTCCTTCGCGGTGTCGGGAATGATAATGCCACCTTTGGACTTGAGTTCGCCTTCCGCACGTCGAATAACGACGCGGTCATGGAGGGGCCGAAATTTCATGGGGTTCTTTCTGGGGTCGGCGCTTAGGGCGACCACTTCATATACATAACGACTCTGGCACTCGAATGATAGGAGTGCCAAAATTAATTCTTGCGTATTCTAAAATATCTCTCTGACTATCTTAATTAATTTTCAGAAATTATCACTTTTAGAGAGCAGTATTTTTGTTTCAATCGATTGTTTATTTTATGTAAATTGAGATTTTTAATTCGTGATCGTAAATAAAAATCGCTCCGCGCCTTGTTCGCAACTCAATTGAAGCGCATATAAGTGGCTCGTTGATTTGGCCGATTTGGCTTCGCGGTGTCAGAGACCCGCCATTCACCACCGAATTCTCGATAGCGAATGCATCAAGCGCCGTTTCGGCGCACATATCGCTCTGTTCGAACATTGGAATGAACCCCGCCGCTGACCACGGATGTACTGGCAGCAGGGAGGTTCGTTCCGGTTCGAATGGGATGATGCGGGAGGTGCGGTCGCGTGCTCCTGCGGAGGAATCGACCATGACAACGCGCACCACGCAGACCGTCGTCCGGTTCACCGCACCCTTCATGCTGCCCGGCTTCGACGCCGCGCAGCCTGCCGGCGACTATCGCGTGGACCAGGACGAGGAACTTCTGGAGATATCCTCCCGCCTCACCTGGAGACGTGTAGGCGCCTTCATCCACCTGCCGGCCATCGGCATTGATGGCCAGACACATCAGTTGGCGCCGATCGATCCTGTCGATTTCGACGCCGCTCTCGAACAGGATCACCAACAGTCATGACTTCTACGAGCTTCATTCAACGCACCGCCCGCCAGTTCCCGCGTGAGGTTCCGACGCATTTCTTCGCGGTCGGGCAGTCCGTCAAGCTAAAGGGCGGGTTCGCGAGACCCCCTCATGCGGCCGACATTTATCGTATCACCGGCACGCTGCCGCCGCGGGGAGATTCCCTGCAATACCGCATCCGCAACGACGACGAGCGTTATGAACGCGTAACGACTGAAGACAGCCTCGAGCCGGTCGACATATCGCAATCTGGCAGCGGCGCAACGCTCATCGAAAGGACGTTCGGACATGGCTAAAGGACAGAAACGAAGCAATCGCGAGATCAGAAAGCCGAAGCAGGAGAAGGCTCCATCCAAGCCTGAAAGCGGCTTCGGGAACCAGTTAAAGGTTGCTGCAAACGCCAATGGACCTCGTGGCAAGGGCAATCCCTGAGTTCGTGCTGGCCGGAAGGATGGCGATGCATATTGCGATCGAATTCTACCGCATCCGGGACAGGGACGATGCGCATGCCGTTGTCGGTCGGGAGACTGCTGAAGCAGCCAATCTCGACGACGCAATAGAGGTCGCGCGCCTTCTCTCGCAAACGCTCAACATGCCGCAACGACCCGACGCCATGACGATTACCGATGCGGCCGGCGCGGTGCTCTATGCCGGCGCGCTCGAAGCCGAGGTGGCGAACGAAGAAAGGACACGACCATGAACGCTCCCAACAACCACCCGGAGCTGACGGAAAAGACCGCGGACTTCGCCATCGACAGATGGGAAAACGAGGGCGGCGCGCACGGCCATGGCTCCCGGGATCTTCACTATGGCCGCCGTGTTGAGGCGGACCGCTCCTGGACCGTCTATCATGTCTTCACCGGGGTTCCGGCCCGCATCGACGGCAACACGATGATCGGGCTAACCCAGAGGGTTGCGACCGACGGCATGCTGTCCCTCAATCGGCGGAATGATTTGCGACGCCGAGGTGGAGGCAGAGCGATGGCCGGCATCCGGACCGCACAGCGTACGGCAGAGGAATGCCGACGGTGACGCTCGAATTTCCCAATCCGAGCCGCAGCTTCGACGAAGTGCGCAACGCCATTCGCTTCATTGGGCATGACGGCATGTTCGAGGTGCCATTCTTTGTCGAGACCGCAGCGCTGGCAAAGGCCGGCAAGACGCAACTGTCCGAAGCCGACTCCCTGACGGCTTTCGATACGGCGCGCAATGCGATCCACGATGTCGCGCGCGAGGCCTATTCCCATCGCCGCCGGACCACCTATACGCTGACTGCTGCCGATTTCCGGTAGAGGCACAAGTCAATGCTGATCCGCTACGGCTACGAGATCAAGTTGACTTGCCAGCAGCCGACCGCCCTGGTGTGTCTGCTGTCGGTCCACGAAGACCGGGCGGCCGACATAAGGGTGCCGGAGACGACATTCACCACTCCCGATGTGCCCGTATCGGCTTACCGCGATCTGTTCGGCAACCGCTGCCGGAGGCTCGTCGCGCCTGCCGGCGACTTGAGCATGTGGGGCGATGCAACCATCTGGGACGACGGGCAGTTGGACCTGGTCCTGCCTGACGCACGCGAACTCGCGGTCCCGGAACTGCCGGACGATTGTCTCGTCTACCTCATGGGAAGCCGCTACTGCGAGACTGACCGGGTTAGCCAGATGGCGTGGGACCTATTCGGCACGATCCCACCCGGCTGGGGTCGCGTGCAGGCGATCTGCAACTTCGTCCACAACCATATACGCTTTGACTACATGCAGGCCCGATCGACACGCACGGCTTTCGAAACCTTCAATGAACGCGTGGGCGTTTGCCGCGACTTCGCACATCTGGCGATCACGTTTTGCCGGTGCCTCAACATCCCGGCGCGCTATGTCAACGGTCACCTCGGCGACATCGGCGTCCCGGTCGTCGATCCGATGGATTTCAGCGCCTGGATGGAGGTGTTCCTCGACGGCGAGTGGCACACCTTCGATCCGCGCAACAACACGCCGCGGATAGGCAGGATCGTCGTCGCGCGAGGCCGCGACGCGACCGACATTCCGCTGATCAATTCATTCGGTCCACATATCCTGAAAGGTTTTCGGGTGTGGACATATGAAGTGCCGGCTTCAAGCTCGTAACAGCTTCATCGCAGCTTAATTTGTCCACGACGCTGACCGGGAAATCTGAGCGGATGCGAAATTGGGTCCGGTGTTGAGGACAGTCGTCCGGTTTCGGGAGCACCGGCATCTGACCCGAACGACCGGATGCGGGCGCGAAACAGACGAAAGGCATTGAGAACCTAGCAAAACGTCGAGATCAACCGAATGGCGCCAGAAAGAGGGCCCCCGGAACCGGCGTCTTCTGACTTCCTGAAATGGCTGCATGAAACTTTGTCGCGACG